>JBBAAP010000029.1 GCA_041658285.1 Candidatus Brocadiia bacterium | reverse complement strand
CGCGCCTTGTGGTGGAGACGCCAGGTTTAAAGTGTACAGTTTCCGCCGTTAGTGAGTGTACAGGGTGTGCGCGCGATTTTTCAGCCATCATTTCAAAACAGGCGTTAACCGCCAGGAATTTCATTTAGATTTTCCACCTAACAATATCTGTGCAAACTTACAAATGCTGTTTTGAAACAGTTTCATTTGGGTAGTATGTTTAATGAAACAAAAAACAGCCGGCTGGAAGCGCTGCCCCTATTGCAGCAATTATTATCAGCCATATATCCGAACGGCAAATGCCCAAAAGTCCTGCCGCCGGATTTCCTGCCTAAAGAAGCATAAGAAAAAGCTGCAAAAGAAGTGGGAAAAGAATAATCCGGATTGTTTTTGTGGGCGCTATGTAAAAACAAAAGCCTGGCTTAAAAATCATCCAGGTTATCTTGCCAGCTATCGCGCCGGACATCCGGAATATATCAGGAAAGATAACGGCGGGCGCAGGCTTCGCAAGCGGATATTGAAAGAGCGGCGGGCCGATATACAAGTGAGATTGCTCCGACGTAAAATAGTGCGAATCAAAGAGCTTAAAGGGGCCGATATACAAGGCACATTAAACTTAAAGCTCGACGCAACGCTTGATATTATGGCCGAATGCGGCGGGCCGATATACAAATCACATGGGCAATTAAAATGTTAAGCGTGTAAACTATACGCATGGACAACGAACTTTGGGCGACTATAAGACGTATGCGTGAGGTTGAACACCTTTCGATAAGCGAAATATCCCGCTTATTGCGTATTCACCGCAAAACAGTCAGGCGCGCGCTGGAATATGTTTCCGCACCTCCCGGCAACGAGTCGCGCGAACGTGGCGTCGCGGGCAAGCTTGAGCCGTTTAAACCGTATATAACGGAGCGGCTTAAGGAATACCCGAATCTTACCGGGGCTAAACTGCTGCTTGAAATAGGCAAGCAAGGCTATAGCGGCGGGTACACGATTCTTAAGGATTATTTGCAAGACAACCGACCGGGAAGGAAGCCGGACGTGTTTTTGCGCATAGAAACGCAGCCTGGGGAATACGCGCAGGTGGACTGGGCAAATACGGGACATCTCACCATAGGGAACGCGCGGCGGCAATTATCCTGTTTTGTGATGGTGCTGTCATATTCGCGGATGATGTATATAGAGTTCACGCTGTCACAACGTATTGAAGATTTCATTGCGGCTCATGTAAATGCGTTCCAGTTTTTCGGCGGTATTCCCAGGAAGATCAACTATGACAATTTAAAAACGGTTGTTCTATCCCGTGTCGGGCAGGATATCCGGTTTAATTCCAAGTTCATGGATTTTGCCGGCTATTATTTATTCAAGCCGGTACCCTGCGGGGTTAGAAAGGCCAATGAAAAGGGGAAGGTGGAAAACGGGATAAAATATCTGCGTTCCTCGTTCCTGGATGGCCAGACAATAAGTTCGCGGGAGCAGATACAGTCGGAGGCGCTGCGCTGGCTGGAGGAAATTGCCAATACCCGCAAACACGGCAGCACCAACGAGCGGCCCATAGATCGCTTTGAAAAGGAACGTGCCCTGCTTATGAGCCTGCCCCTAAACCAATATGACTGTTCAATAGCTGCTTCTGCCAGGGCAACCAACCAGTCGCTGGTCTGGTTTGACGGCAACAGATATTCCGTGCCGTGCGGATTTACGCATAAAACGCTTACCATTAAAGCGACCTCCATGCAGGTGGCCGTGTATGCGGGAACAAGGATCCTGACTTCGCACGCGCGATGCTATGAGAAGAACCGCGTGATAGAAAATCCTAAGCATTATGAGGGGTTGCTGGCTCAGCGCAAAAAAGCGCGTATGTCCAAGCTGGTTGAATCGTTTCTGAACCTCGCTCCGGAGTGCAGCGTGTATTTAAAGGGATTGGTGTCGGCGGAACTGAATCTTCAGTCCCAACTGGAAAAGATCCAGGACATGCTTAACAAATACGGTAAGGCGGATGTGAAGATCGCAATAAGCCGCGCCCTGAAGTACCAGGCCTTCGGCGCGCATTATATTCAAAATATTATTGTGCAGCAGCGCGCGGCGCGCAACATTGCGGAGCCGCAGTCTATTACGCTGGCAAAAAAGCCGCAGTGGAATGACCTTGCGGTGGAGGAGAGCGATTTAGCGCTTTACGATAATCTTTTTGAGGAGGAACCAACCGATGGCGGAACAACAAAGCCCAAATAATAAGGCTGATGAAAAGTTAAAAAAGCTTTTCCTGTTCCATATAGCCCGGCAGTTGCCTGAATTGGAGAAAACGGGCGGGCAGGAAAACATGAGCCATGTAGATTTCCTGAACCTGCTGCTTGACCATGAGCTGGCCTGCCGGCATCAGAACACGGTAGCCCGGCTTGTGCGCAAAGCCGGTTTCCCCAGTGTAAAAACAATTGATGCTTTTGACTGGGCACATCCTACGAGTATCCCTAAAGCGCTTATTCTTAACGCGTGCAATATGGACTTTGTGCGCAGAAAAGAGCATTTGATTTTTCTTGGCCCAAGCGGCATCGGCAAGACGCATCTTGCAAGTGCGCTGGGGTACGTGGCCTGTCAGAGTACAATTCGCACCGTGTTCACCACGGCGGCGGACATGATTAACCGGCTGATTGCTTCAAAAAGCGATCGTGGCCTGGAACGCGGCCTTAAGAAGTACACCGGCGCCGGCCTTCTGATTATTGATGAGATCGGTTATATGCCGATGGATAAGGAAGGCCGCGACCTCTTCTTCCAGGTCATATCAAAAAGATCTGAAACAGGCTCAATGATAGTAACAACAAACAAGGCTTTCAAGAACTGGACAGAAATATTTCAGGATAACGCCGTGGCGACCGCTATAGCCGAGCGGCTAACCGAGCATGGCGAGCTGATTAAGATTGAAGGACCGAGCTATAGAGTCAAGAAAAGAAAGCAAAGACAACTTGGATTGTGAAATTTCCGGGCGGTGGCAGAGTTGTGCCAGATTTTTTTATTTTGATCCGCTGGATGAGCGCTGACGTGCGCCAAAATCGCGAAAAACGGCTCAAACTGTACCCTTAATTCCGGCGGAAACTGTACACTTTTGGACCGGCGTTAACAGCCGGCGTTTCGTCG
>JBBAAP010000028.1 GCA_041658285.1 Candidatus Brocadiia bacterium | reverse complement strand
AACTCTGCAGACTTACTTCAACGAAGCGGCCGCTCTCGGCCTTACGGTAGAGGTTTATAACACTCCTATTACAATGAAGAAGACCGCATCAGGCTGGCTAGTTATAAACTCCCAGATATTATTCAAGGTAAAAGGCATCAGCTCCACGATCGCCGCCAGTTCTCTCACAACAAGCTCAATCATTACAAGCCTGGATACCGCCAATTACAGCTTAACCATAGGCGGCCAGACGATCACACTACCATCAAGCTTCACTGCTTACTGGTACTACGATGACACGCAACTTCCCGGCTTCACCGTTAATAGCAGCAACATCTCAACTCTGCAGACTTATTTCAACGAGGCGGCCGCTCTCGGCCTTACGGTAGAGGTTTATTACACTCCTATTACAATGAAGAAGACCGCATCAGGCTGGACGTCTACAAACTCCTACATATACTTCAAGGTAAAAGGTATAACATCCAGCATAAGCACAAGCTCTATACTTAACAGCGTGGATACGGCAAACAATACCATAACCATAGGCGATAAGACCATAACGCTCCCGTCATCATTAAACATATATTGGTACTATGACGGCTCGAGCAATGTTAGCATCAGTAATCTAACAGACTTGCAGTCCAGGTTTAACGAAGCGCAGGCTCTGGGGCTTACGGCCGAGATCGCCTTTTCCAACTTGCCCATTAAAAAGACTGCTACCGGCTGGACTTGCGCCAGTTCTTCTACTATATACTTCAACGTGAGCGGTATTATCTCGAATATAGGCGCAGGCTCGCCCATCAGCGCAGTAAACGACAATTCAGTGACCATAGGCGGCCAAAATATAATTCTTCCGCCGACCGGTACCACGTTATATTGGTACGACGGCTATAATAATGTAGCTATCAGTCTCGCGGCTCTAAAAGTTAAGTTTGACGAAGCGGAAGCGGCCGGCCTTACGGTAGAGACGCGCTATGCGCTAAACATAAAAAAGACTATTGCAGGGTCACAGTTCATGGGCACACAGATATATTTTTACACAAACAATACTTCCACCATTAACTCCGCCTCACTTGTTACGGATCTGGATACGGCGAATAATAGCATAACCATAGGTACGCAGACCGTGACTTTACCGCAGGATTTCTCTATAAGTTGGTATTACGATGATGCATACATTACCGGTATTTACACTCTATCCGATTTACAGGCTAAATTCGACGAAGCAAAGAACATGGGTCTCGATGTAGAGCTAAAATCGAACATTGCCGTCAGCAAGACCGCGTCAGGGTGGGCATTCACGAGCCCGTTCCTGACCTTAAGCGTAAAAGGCATCATTTCCAGTATCGGCACAGGCTCATCAGTCACCGCCGCTTCGGTCAGCGGTATAGCCATAGGCGGCCAGTTAATAACATTGCCTTCAACCACCGTTATATACTGGCGCGACGGAGCATCTTCCGTCATGATTAGTTTGGCTGATCTGCAGGCTAAGATTAGCGAGGCAGCTTCAGCCGGCCTTACGGTAAAAGCGTATTCCGGACAGAATATAAAGAAGGGTTCTTCAGGCTGGGAATACATGGATTCAGCGGTGAATTTCTACATGGACAGTGGTATTTCCTACATATCTACAAACTCTACGGTAACAGATATAAATAAAAGCAATAACAGCATAACAATAGGCGGACAGGCAATAATGCTGCCCTCAAGTTTCTCCATAAATTGGTATCACGGCGGGAAGTTTATTTCGTATGTCACTACTCTCGACGATCTGGAGAGCAAAATAAACGAAGCCCATGAATCCGGCGCTACTGTGGAGATGTATAATTCGATTAGCATAACAAAAACTTCCGGTAACTGGAAATTCGCGTCTACCGGCATATCTTTTAATGTTACGGGCGATTCCTCATACATTGCCACGGATTCCGCCATAACCAACGTAGATACTTCGAATAACACCATAACCATAGGCAACATTGATATAAAATTGCCGTCATCCACTATTATTTATTGGTATGACGGATCATCCGCAACCCAAATCACCCTGACAGACCTGTATAATAAGTATGCCGACGCCGAAAGCGCCGGAGCTATGCTGAAAACATATAGCAACCAGACTATAAAGAATACGTCTTCAGGCTGGCAGTATGCGGGCGCATATGCATATTTCTCAAGCAACATTGTTGCTGACAGCGGTTTCAGCATGCCTTCGGGTTTAAAGGTGGGCGATATCGATGATACAAATAAGACAATAACGATAGGCGGCCAGGTCATATCGATGCCCGCCTCCGCCGTGCCGATCCAGTGGTATGATGGCATAAGTTACGTTACCGTAAGCCTTGCCGAATTGCATAATAAACTTACTGAAGCCGAAAACGCCGGATATGCCGTAGAGACATACGGAGGATACGTAAATCAAACTGCCGAAGGCTTACAATTCGCGAATTCATCGATACGTTTCTACGTGAATAAAGGCACGTTTTATATTAACTCGGGCTCAGCACTGAGTGACGTTGATTCCGATAATGCTACTATAACCATAGGAGATCTGGCGGCGGCTATATCATCCTATACCAAGGTTTACTGGTATGACGGCGTCCTGTCTACCCAGATCAGCCTGGCGGAATTGAAGAATAAACTTACAGCAGCCCAGGCGGCCGGCCTTATAGTGCAGACGTATTCTGCGGGCAATCCTTATCTGAAGAAGACGCCGGACGGCTGGCTCTGTACAAGCTCGTCCATATATTTCCGTGTGGGAACAGATGCCGCGGCGCGCGTCACCGCATCCGGTAACGGCGTAGTATCACAGAACGATCTTGACGTTGCCAATAAAACAATTACCGTAAACGGTATAACAATGGCCACACCCGATAATGGCCTGATAACATTTAACGGTTCGATCGTTTACGGAGCGACGACTGAAGCTATGCTGAATAACCTCGCTTCTCTTATATCAAACAATGCCGCTGTGGGCAATCTTACTGTGGTTTCGCCCGGTTCGGGAACATCATTGACATATATGGCTTCTAGGGGATGGAAGATAGAAACTACCAGCAGCGGATACTCGCCTTCGTTGTCATTTACGACCAGAGCCTCGGGAGAATTTTTAGCGTACTATGTTACGTCTAATGTAGCGTCTTCAAGCGTCGACATAACAAATAAGACA
>JBBAAP010000027.1 GCA_041658285.1 Candidatus Brocadiia bacterium | reverse complement strand
CGGTCGTTCAGAGAAAACTTGGTGCTTGATGTAGCTCCGACAAATTCATAGGCCCCCCTGTCCCAGACGCCGTCTGCTCCCCTTGTTATTCCATCAAAATCAATGTTATATGGTGCAGATAATGATATTCCCGGGTTCGTGGCTGCAACCAAGTGATAATTACCGCCGGCCGAGTTCACGAACGGGTCGCCTGTACCGGTTTGTATGCCGGTCTGGGGAGGTGGCGTGTCGGTAGGGTTGAAGTAGCTGTTGTTGCTGTAATCAATCGTGCCCCCGCTCAGCACTGATGAACTGTCATATAGCACATTATTCTTAAATTCGTTGCCCGTCGCGTCCCCACAGGCCGACCCACAGGGAAAGAAGATTTTACCCCCGGAATTAATGAATGTATTCTGATACACTTTAGCATCTTTGATGTAATGAGTTGCACTTGTGCCCGTGCCGATGACTCCGTTCCCGGTATTAACATCCACGAAAACATTCCCGTAGATTTTCCAGCCTGGCATAGAACTAGCAGTAAGTGGGTCAAGTGCGGCGATGCAGGCTGTCCCTCGGCAGTTCTTGATTATATTGTTGCGGAACGTGTCATTGATAGTTCCTTGCCCCTGAGTAAACGCCGACGAACAGCCGCCAGATTCAGAACTGTGGCATTGATTTACTGAGATTGTTTCGCCGTGATGCGCCGAGGACGACCACTGGTTCTCAGAATAGCTATTCTCGATGATTGAATTTGCCATATTCGTAACTTGCCAACTTTTTCCCCCACCGGAGATATAGGAGTTGGCGAATGTCGAGTTTGTGACGTAACAGGAGCCGCAGCCGACAGTGATTCCATTCTGTTGTACATCAAAGGACGGGCCGCAGGAAACGACAGCAATATGCTTCACGGTCACGTTGGTTGTATTTGTGCCGTTGACGGCCAGGTAGTATTGGGGGTCTGCGCTGCAACTCGACGGTTGCTTCATCAAGAAGCCATAGTTTGTAGATGTGCCCCCTGAACCAACGGCCCCGTCAAATACCCAATAACTCGAACCAATCGTTACGGCATTCGTACCAGTAAATGTAAACTGGGCCTGCGACCCGCCATCGGCTGCACTCACGGAATAAGTGCTGACCCAGCCAGTATCCGTACCGTGGTCGGCAATCGTCGCGCCCTTGATGGTAATGACGAGAGTTCCAGATGTGGCCTTGTTGAAGGTTCGTGAGGCGTAGGTTCCTGACCCAACGTAGTAGGTGCCGCCCCGCACAAGGGACGAGACCGCGCAGCTTCCCGTGAAGTCCGTACAAGCATTCGTCCAGTCCAAGCCTGAACCGTTGCCGGTGGCGCCAGATCGTACATAGAATAACGTGGCAGTGGTAGAGGTTGTTTTCATGAGGAAGTCTTCCACGCTCCAGCCGTCTGGCGCGTTGTCGTAGTTCACATTCCACCAGTTGAACCCGTCGGCAGAGATGGGGCCACCGATTACGGTACCGAGATTTCCCGTTGCCTGGGTGCCGAGGAGGGTTCCTGCTGTGGTGGGAGTGGCCCGGATGTTCAAGTTCGAGGTTGTCTGAACGCGGTCGCCGATCACGAATACGGATGCCACATTCGAAACAGTCACCGAAACCACAGCTGAAGTCGTCTGATTGCCGGCTGCATCTCTGGCTCGGGCGGTTAAGCTATGAGAACCGTTTGATGATTGAGCTGTGTTCCAAGAAACTGAATAGGGAGCGGTGGTATCCTCTGCTCCGAGGTTCGCGCCATCAAGCAGGAATTGAACTCCAGCGACGCCCACATTGTCTGAAGCTGAGGCAGAAGCGGTAATGGTGCCCGATACGGTTGAACCAGAAGTTGGTGATGTAATAGAAATGGTTGGCGGGGTTGTGTCGGAAGGGATAGTGCCACCGGAAACCAGAGGGTGAGGATAGGCATAGGGAGTGTAATATGGTGTCCATGTATTAGGAGAGGTGCATTTATATAATGTTCCAGATTGAATAGTACTGGAATTGGTCGTAGGCGTTGGCGTATTTGCCTTCCAATAGCCAACACCAGTGGTACAACTACCAGTAGGAGCGACAGTTCCTCTGCCGATACCCGTGGTACCGTTAAAGGAGGAATTGTAGTTATAAAATTCATCATTCTCGTTAACCCCGCACCCTCCGCCAGTAGCGCCTATGCCCATATTCTGAGCCGTACCATTGTTAGTGTTATTGAACACATAAGTATTGTTGACTTCGACTTTATAGACGCCGGTTGCCCCAGGAACATCCGATGTGCAGGAGTAGACATTCGCCTCAATGCTCATGCCGCCGGTGCCGGTAATTATATTGTTGAAGAACAATCCCCAGCTTCCTCTGTGGCCTATCCAACGATAACCTTTGGCGTTAGCAACTGTGTTTCCATAATATTCTGAAATCATTGTTCCAGTCTGGCCTCCGGGCCAATTTTGGAATCCATGAATGTCCCATAGTTCCAATTGCGGAGCATTAGCCATATTCCATGAGTTGTAACGCACAGCCAACCTGCTCCCTTGCCCTGTTTCGGTCCAGCCCGGGTCTTGCCCGCTAAATGATGACGAATACTGGATGGTATTATCTTCAAAAAACAGGTTATCAGAGTTGCCATAAGCAAACGGAAAATTGCCGTTTGACCATTCAGTCGTATCATCATTGCCTAAGATTTTCAACACAACATTTACGCGATCAAATACATTGTTGAAGATGACTCCTCGAACCTGGCCCATTGTCGAGATTGCTCCGGAACCAGAAGTGACAGTGCCCGTGTTGCGAAAAGTGTTGTTTCCAATCGCCAAATTTTTGAATGGTTTCGTGTTGGTGGGGCTTGAACCTCTTACCGTAATTAGATTTAATGCTGAATTACTTCCATCCAATGTAAAACCTTCGACGCGGATAATCTCCTCGTTGGCTATCGCGGTTGTATCGGGGGTAATATTAATAAGTTCACCGGCGCGAGTTACTACAGTATTACCAGATCCGGCGCCCTTGAGAATAATGCCTTTTGTAATTGAAAGCGTTCCATTCCATGTCCAGCTTCCGGCGTTGCAGGTAATGGTCGCTCCTCGTTGAGCAGCTGTTATCGCTGACTGAAGTGTGGAAAGATCGCAATTAATTCCTCCTTCTGATGCCTGCGTCGTCGCGCTCGCGCTCGTAGATTGCGCAGACACATTCCCCGCCGCATCGTATGCAGAGATGGCATATGAATACAGAGTTGATGGAGAAAGACCCGTGTCGGAGTAGGAATTAGTGGCAGGAGTTGCAA
>JBBAAP010000026.1 GCA_041658285.1 Candidatus Brocadiia bacterium | reverse complement strand
CCAATTGCGAAGAGCCGAGCGATACCGCTATAGTATTTATCTCGCTGATCGCGTCAGTAAATGATTGCAATATATTATAAGCGTTACTGCCGGATTTATTAGCATCGAGAAGATTGACAGCTTGATCAAAATTGCTTGTAGCGGTAGTTTTGAACGCTGTCCACGGCGCCGCCCAATCGTACATTTCGCTGCCTTTTATATATTGATCGTCGGCCTTATACGCGTTATACGCGTCCATCATCAGCTGAACAATTTTTGCTATCGATGCTCCCTCTCCGTATACATCGCTAGGACCCCAGTGCCACCTCTGCCGCCAGTTGTCCATGACCTTCTGTATGAATGTCTTGACGGAGCTTGTCGTATTCGTATATGTACTGAATGCGGTACTGCCCATATTCTTCCATTCAGAACCCATAGCGTTTATATAGCTGCCTGCGTTGGAAGAGACGCTTGACCAATATTGCGACAACGCCGCGCTAACCTTGGTACTTGAAACATCCGCGGCGGAATTAATGGCAGAATACGCGGCATTGATGTAAGACGATTGTCCGTTCTCGAACAGGTCGCGGGATTCCATATAATAATTATAGGCCCACATCATAGACTGGAATGATTCGGCAAGCATATACTGGTTTATCGGCATATACGGTATGTCCTGGTCCATAGTAAGGTTCAGGGCGTTTAGAGTATTCCACCTTTGTGTCCCGGCAAACCTGTCTGTATATTTATAATCTATGGCAGGGAACCATAGTGCCTGGAGCGGCCTGTGGTTTAAAAGACCATCGTCTGAAGAGCCATAGTCCAGTACCAGGCCGGCCACATAACTTCCGTCCGTATCCTTTGTGTAGTACCACACCCAGTAGTTATCGGGCACCAGGATATCCGGCGCTATTTTCTTTATCCAGCTGTCCTGGTTGTTATTGTCGTTATTCGGCTGTATATCATATAAAAATTTATAATTACTCAGCTCGGTGGGATCTTTCGCGTAGAATCTTATATCTGTAGTCTCACCCTGCGCATTATAAGAATCTGTCCTCATGACTATACCAAGGGCCTCAGCATCGGTAAGGGCCTCCTTATCAGCCTCCTGCGCGCCATACCAGTAATTATAGACGTTATTGCCCATGTCGAGCCAACCCTCTATCCCGGCGCCCTTTATCAATGCGGCGCTGGCATCGCTTATAGGCGTACCGGTAGCAGGCTGTGTCAGCGCAAGGACCGTCCCGCTCCACTTCGCGGTAAACTGCGCTTTGGTAACAGTGGTCAGGGTATAGTTATCATACATCGTGACCATGCCGTAGGGGTCCACACCCATAACCGTTACGTAGTGATCTCCGCCGACGTGAGCAATGACCGGCCCTGCCTTTACGGACGCTTTAAGCTGATCGAAGCTGATATTATAAGCGTAAGTCTGAGGTACGCCTGCCAAAAGCGCCGCCATCTCTTTCATCGTAGTAAGAGATATTTGCAGTTGGCCGGTGGGCGTATTCGAAATAGCTCCCCCGGTTATATCCTTTATTATCATTTGCGCGGCCATGACAGCGTAATCGGTAACCGCTTTTACAGGATTGAGTAAAAGCGCCATAGAGTCAAAAGCGCTTACTCCAAAGTGTTCTGACTGGGAATTCAGCCACGACAGTATGTTCGTAATAGCCTGAGTCGTCTTGCCGCTTACAGTATTGAGCCAAGTCGATACCTTGCTTATTATGCTCGAGCGGGTTGCGGCATCGACAGCACGTATGCCGCCGTATATTATTTCGCCCGTATCAGCCGTATTTTTACCTTTTTTAATATCAGCCGTGAAATAGACAGGTGTAGCGCTGTCTCTAATCTGCTGGGCCAGAGCCGTAAGGTCTATCGACTGCGGGTTCAACGGGTTGGTCAGGTCTTTTAAGACGGTAGAAGTGCCGTCCAGATTGACCCTCGTTCCGTTTATCGTAACAAAAGGCGTGGTCGAGCTGAAGTAATCTATCATTTCGGCTGTTGTAAAGCCCTGCGTTTCATCTATATTGACGGTCACTTTGTGAGCTACTAACTGCCCGGACGCTTTATTCACTTCGACATCGACATATATGGGCACGGGTGGATTATTCAATTCGATCTTGATCACATTGCCTTCTCCATCGGTTGTGAGCTTGGCGTAAGTTGAAATGATGTTCAATTTGTTAGTGTTAAAAATATGGTAGAGAGATGACAAGCTTATTCCGGCGCCTGTAGCATCGTAAGCTTCGGCATCCGCGGCTATATTGTAAAGGGTGCCGTTCATCACTATAACCCGCTGTACATCGTCGAAATCATCGATAACATGGCCGCTTACATTAAACAGATCATATAGGTACTGCAGAGTAAGCACGGTTCCGTCTTTTTTAACTATAGATGCCGCGGAGATGTCGATAGTCCTGCCCTGGACGGTTATGGTATTCGCAGTGTCATCCGCGTCGTCCAGCTTACCTCCTACGTTGCTGGAGAGATCTGTGGTAAGTTTAATCTTCAGCGCTTTCCAGATCCATGTCGATCCGTCATTTGCGACCTCGGGATCGATATTTACATATGTCGGGATCCCGCTGGTATTGTTGCCGGCATAGAATTTCTTCAGGTCATTCCAGCTTATAGATGAGCCGAAGGCATCTGTTATTACAACTGAGGAAGGATCTACCGTAAATACGACACCGCCCAGGCTGAACGAATCGAGAGCTGTGCCGATCGTCATCTGGCCGCTCATAGACGGCGTGATAGTACTGGACGCTTCCGATATGGAATTAACGAAGAAGAACATGCCGACCTTAATACGCGCTATCTTAACCTCTGTGCCCTCGCCGGTAAATTCGGCTGTAGCAACTACAGGGATCGATAACTGCAAATAAGAGAGCATTTCGGTTTCAAGCTCTTCGACCGTCATAGTTATACCGGTAGCCGTATTTAATATAGTAAATCCGTCCGCCAGGTCATAAGTGACTCCGCCAAAAACTATATTGAGTCCATCTATAGAATCGATCGTATCTGTGGAGGATACGGTATTCAAAGGTTCGACCTTTGTCAGCACATCTAAATTTACAACTATTATAGATCCATCAAGAGCGCGAGTAGCAAAGATGCTGATCATCGTATCTATCGAATTTGCGGAGTTACCGTTTACTATCTGCTCAAGCTGCGACAGGTCTATTAAATTGCCGTCCGAATCTTTTATAATAGTGCCGGCGCCGATCGCCATATCAGATCCGTTTATAGTTATCTTGTTATCCGTTATATTCACATTCCCGGAATCTATTTTGCCTGTATAATCAAAATTGCTTCCGAGATCTGCGGTGATAACAATGCTTGAGATGTATTTATCCCCGGACACCGTCGTAGATATTATTTTAAAATATGTGTTTTCATGGTACTTAAGGTATGAATCAAAATCGGATAGCGTAATCGTTTCGTTATTAATGTTTTTGATGGATGTGGCGCTATTAATGA
>JBBAAP010000025.1 GCA_041658285.1 Candidatus Brocadiia bacterium | reverse complement strand
GTGTGGGAGCTACTATCATGTAATTGGCTATAATTGTTATAACGAGGTTTTAAAACACTACCACTAAACGGAACAAAATGCTACCACCCTTTTGTGTTGTTGATCTGCTGCTGGTTCCAGAGGGTTGATATTTGGAGGATTCCGGTGGAAGTTTTCCTGTTCAATTTTCGATTTAAAACAAGCGGCTAAACTGGAGCATATTGCCCCCCTTTTGATTAATTTCCGGTATGGTGTTCGCGATCCGGATAACAAAAAAGGCACCAACAGATGTCAGCGCCTTTTCTTCACGATAGTTTAGACGGTTTCTTTTACCCTGGTCCCTCATTTTCACCTTTGTTTTCAGCATATTCTTTTTGCAGGAGTTCACCCTGGTATTTGCGGTAGCTGGGACCTTTGATCCGGACAATGACCGAGTGATGGAAGATCCGGTCGAGGATGGCAGATGTTGAGATCGGGTCCCCGAGGAACTCAGGCCAGTCGGGCTCCTCGATATTCGTGGTAAAGATTAGCGGCTTGTTATCCTTGTACCTTTGGTCGATCACCTTGAAGAGCAGATGTGCCTCTTTAACCACCTGCAGCTCCAGCCGGTCATGGCCCATCTCATCGATCAGCAGGAGTTCCGGATTGATATACTTTCTGATTCTTTTATCCAGTGTCTTTTCATACACCCCGGCATTCAGATCATTGATCAGCTCACTGCAGGTGGTGTAATACGTTTTATATCCACGCTGACAGGCATTCAGGGCCAGGCTTCGTGCGAGTCGCGATTTCCCGGTCCCGTTATCCCCTACGAAAAGGATCGATTGCTGCCTCTCCATAAAACTGAGAGAAGCCAGATCCATGATAAGTCTCCGGTCCAGCTTGGGCTGGAAGTCAAAATCAAAGCCGGCGAGCATGGCCAGCGGCTGAGGCAAGCGGCTGTTTTTAACCAGGTATTCCGTGCGTCTCTGCTGCCTGGCTGCAGCCTCTGCCTGAACGATTCCACTGATAAACTCGAAGTACCCAAGGGTGTCCTTACCTGCCTTATCCACGATTTGCGGGTACTCTTCGGCCAGAAGGTTAAGTCCCAGGTAGTGGCAGTTATCGGTAAACTGCTTCGTCTGCCCTTGGGGATGGGTTGTTTTCTTAGTGCTCATCATCGTTGCTGTTTTGGGGTTTAAAGGTTAATTTGATGGGGTAGCGAGGTTCGGAGTTGTTTTCCAGGAACCGCTCGATAGTTCCTGCTTCGTAGACCTTGTATTGCTGTGCCCGGCGGACAGCTATCAGGATGTCATCCACCCGGTAGTTCACCTTCAGGGCCAGCAGCCGTCTCAGGTGATGACCCCAGGACGTGGGCTTGTGCCGCTTGAGGTGCCCGATATACCCGCTCATTTCCGGACCCAGGTCCTGCAACCGGGTGACCACATCCGACAGGGCAAAATCGATCTTCCGCCTGGTTTGCTGAGGTACTCCTACATACCGCTCCTTCTGGCCCTGTTTGGCCAGCGGAAGGGTTACCAGCGGCTCTCCATCGGGTGAGTATACCACCAGTTGCTCCTCTGTGACGCGCACCGGGCATAACTCGTACATATATTTCTGCGGTACCACATATTGATACCCCTTCCACTGCACGCACGACTCCTGGTTAACCACCAGGTGGGTCAGCACCGAGGTGTCATAATGATTGGCCGGGAGAACCTGTAAAAAGGGATGCTCTTCCAGGTACAGATCAATCGGCCGCCTGCGGGTGGTGCCATGTTCGCGTAGATCATTTACCTCGGTCAGCCATAGGCGCAGTTGCGCTTTCAGGTCTTCCCGGTCTTTGAACTCCCGGCCATTTAAAAAGCTGCGTTCCAGATAGTAAAAAGGCCGCTCTACTTTCAGGTTCTCAGTGGGCTTTCCCGGGGTGATCGTCAGGGGACGATATAAATAATGGCTCGCAAAATCGAGATATTTCCTATTAAAAACCGGCTGGCCCATCTCCCAGCGGTCCACACACGCTTTCTGGTTATCGCTTTTGATCTCCCGGGGTACTCCGTCCAGGTAGATAAAGGATGCGATCAGTTCACCAAACAAGGTCTTCTGCGTTTTGTCATCCACCACGTTGATATACTGACGGCGTGAGTAGCACAGGATATAACTGAAAAAGGTGACCTGTTCCCTGTGGCCGGTACCGGTAAACGTGATCTGGTAATCGCTCCAGTCGTGAGCACCCCGCTGGCCCGGATCCGTTTCCACCATCCGTACCGGCGATTTTGGACCTACCCGCCGGATGCTATTCAGGTACTGGCGAACAATGGTGACCTCTCCGCCAAAAGCCTTTTCCTTCAAGTGCTCATACACCCGCTGACCGGTGATGTCAGGATATTTGTCCAGCAACTCACCAATATAATCCTGGTAAGGACCCAGCTTGCCCGGACGTCTCTTTTTTACACTGATGATCTCCCTGGGGGTGGTATCACGTGAAGCAGAGTTGGATACCAGCAAGCGGTGGACGCGATCGCGGGATATTCTAAACTCCCGTGATAACCGTCGGATAGGCCAACCTTCGCCAAAAAGGGTGACCACCTTGTTTTCTAAACTTTCATCTTTCATTCGCGTGTTGTTCTGTTTGATGGATTTATACAGGGTTGATTTTCCCGGTCAGCTGCCGGGCATAACCAGCTGCCTTCCTTAGAAACGGGGTGATAATGACTTTCTCGGATTCATTTATCCTGCCCTGAGGCTTATCCTCCAATAGTGGCAAAAGTTGCTCCAGACCACTGAGAACCTCCACGATGGATCGCATCAGATCATTGCCATAGCCGGAGAGCCGCCCATCATATACTTCTTCTGATTCTTCTGAGTACGGCTCTGTACGCTCAATGACTTGCTCCGGATGAGCGAGAATATCCCGCTGCCCGTCTTCGTCTTTGGCCTTCAGAAAAGCATCTGCCAGGGCGTTGCTCTGGCGGCTGGTCAGATGGTAGCTGGTCATCACCCGGGCCACTTCCCCCTGGTTGCCGCGCGGCAACCGGATCAGCGCGCGCGCATGGCTGCTCGTCAGCGTGCCCATCCGGATCTCAGCGCTGACCTCCTCGTTCATCTTGTCAACCAGTGCCAACCGCCGGCTGACCCACGAACGGCTGTAACCAATCAGCCTGGCCAGACGCCGCTGATCCATCTCGTGCGTCTCCAGAAGATCTTTTAGCACCAGGGCTTCTTCCCATACCTCCATGGATTGATGGGGACGGTTGTAACTTAACAGCAGAACCTTGGCCTGCGAGAGATCAACCTCCAGCAGATGACACTGCAGCGTCTCCATCATCAGGTCCTCCGAGGCATACAGCCTCTTGAAGCCATCGATCAGCTGGATCCCTCCTGCATGCACCCTGGCCACAACAGCCTGCAACTGACCATGCACGCGCATAGACTTCTCCACCTGCAGGATCCGGTCCATATTCGTAATCCGCATCTCTGACAGAGAAAGGTCAAATTCTCTTAATGGGATCTCTTCGATTCTAGGGTTCACCGATACTGATTTTAGTGCCGGTAAATGTAACCGGCTAAAAAAACCGGTGCAATTGCGTTCCTATTTACAATCAAACACTGTTTTGACTAAACATCATCGCTTATCCCCGTTATTACTACTCTGCGGCCATTAACGCGTTCCTATTTACAATCATTTTCCCTTTTACCCTAAATAGCCCATAAGCCCCGTCAATACTGGGACGTATAGATAACGCGTTCCTATTTACAATCATGTTTTTTTTAATTTTTGTTAGCGTGTAGGCCCCATCTTCCCTGGGTTGCAGAAGTAACGCGTCCGTCTTTACAATCATGGAAGATTGCTCCTTTTTACGCTTTTTGTTACGTCCCCTTTGTAGCTCACGATTACGCATGACATACTCCGGATGAGTCTCGCGATAATCCCTTTGATATTGATCAGCTCTGAATTTCTTGCGCCAAACCTTCTGGCTGGCCTGGCTCTTTTTCTGATATTCCCTGTTCTTCTTGTATTGTCTTTCTTTCCAGGTACGCATCCTGGATTGTTGGCACTCTTTTCCGGAACAATACTTCTGATTCTTTATTCTTGGATTCTGTGGTACTTTTTTCCCACAATGAAGGCAGGTAATCGTGATTATCATGACCGTAATCTTTCAGGTCAAGAAAGATCACGGTTTTATTCTATGCAAAGAAGGTGGTAGCGTTTTTCGCCGGTGGGTGGTAGTGTTTTATACCGTTGGGTGGTATCGTTTTACACCCTTGTTAAAAGTTAGATTCACTGAAGAGC
>JBBAAP010000024.1 GCA_041658285.1 Candidatus Brocadiia bacterium | reverse complement strand
ATCTTGACGGAGACAGTATGACTTATTCAGTCCAGGGGCTTCCCAGAGGGGCCACCTTCAATCCATCGACCAAGACATTTACATGGACTCCTGACTATGACCAGGCAGGGAATTATCAAATTACATTCATCGCCTCGGACGGAACTATCGATAGTTCCCAGACTGTAGATATTACAGTAGACAATGTTAACAGGCCTCCTGTATTGAGCCCGATAGCTAACAAAATCGTAAATGAGCATGGAGCTTTAACATTCACCCTGGCCGCCACCGATCTTGACGGAGACAGTATGACTTATTCAGTCCAGGGGCTTCCCAGAGGGGCCACCTTCAATCCATCGACCAAGACATTCACATGGACCCCCGACTACGACCAATCGGGGACTTATCAGGTTACATTCCTAGCCTCGGACGGGACTCTTGATAACTCCCAGACCGTGAATATTACCGTAAGTAATGTTAACAGGCCTCCCGTATTGAGCCCGATAGTCAATAAGGTATTAAATGAGAATGGAACTTTAACATTCACCTTGTCTGCTACCGACCCTGATGGAGACAGCATGACTTATTCAGTCCAGGGGCTTCCGCAAGGAGCTACCTTTAATCCATCGACCAAGACATTCACATGGACTCCCGGCTATGATCAGGCAGGGAATTATCAGATTACATTCATAGCCTCGGACGGGACCATCGAGACATACCAGGATGTGAATATTACCGTAGACAATGTTAACAGGCCTCCTGTATTCAGTACTATAGCTAACAAACTCTTAAAGGAAAATGAAACTTTAACATTCACCCTGGCCGCCACAGATCCTGACGGAGACAGTATGACTTATTCAGTCCAGGGGCTACCGCAGGGAGCCAGTTTTGACCCGGCAACAGGGACATTCACATGGACTCCCGGCTACAACCAATCAGGGAATTATCAGGTTACATTCATCGCCTCGGATGGGACTCTTACCAGCTCCAAGACCGTGAATATTAGTATAGACAATGTTGACAGGCCTCCTGTATTCAATCCCATAGCCAATCAGCTCATAAATGAGAACGGAACTTTAACGTTCACTTTGTCCGCCACTGATCCTGACGGAGACAGTATGACTTATTCAGTCCAGGGGCTACCGCAGGGAGCCAGTTTTGACACGGCAACAGGAACATTCACATGGACTCCTGACTCCGACCAATCGGGGAATTATCAGGTTACGTTCATCGCCTCAGACGGGACCATCGAGAGTTCCAATGTCGTGAATATTACGGTAGTCAATGTTGACGATATACCTGTTACAAAAATTCTCATCGGTGTTTTGAGCGCTTTGACAGAAACGGCCCTGCAGTTAGGTAATGACCAGATAGCGATATCTGCCGAAACGCTGGTTTACGATAAGAACGGTACGCAACTAACGCTTGCAGAATTTTTAACCATATACAATAACGATCCAACCTCGACAAATGTAAATGTGACGGCTACAAAGCACAAGGTCATCCAAAATGTTAACGGCGTAGATGTGGAGGTTTCTGTATGGACGGCGGACAGGATAGATGTGATCGAAGCGCCTACTCAGCATGAGACAGGCTTCATCAATAACCTGTATAACCCGTCCGGCCTGAGCATTATGAATGGCGTTATTGCCAGCACCGCTTCCAATACGATTTCATTCGGCGGCGAGAATATAAAGGTGCTGGACGGAGCCGGTACAACGATACTCGATTCCGCCGGTAATGCTATTTCGGGGACCGCCGCTGAAAAGATAGCCAAACTTGAGACTATAAGGGAAAACCTCGCGGAAGAGGGGAAATACCTGACGATAAAACTGGTGGCCATGAAGAACGGCTCTGACTGGGAAGCCGAGCAGATAATCATAACCAGCACAGAACCGTTCCTTTCGACCACAAATCTGACGGGAGAATTAGCATCCATAGATACTTCGACATGGACTGTTGTATTTGACGGAACCACTATGAATTTGGCCAACGCTGCCATAACCGACATCGAAGGGCAGAGCATTACCAAAGAAGACCTCGCCCAATTCTTGCAGGATAACGTATCCAATGGGGCCGGGACGTTCATAACGGTAGAAGCCAAGAAGATCAATGACGAATGGGTCATAGAGACGGCGCACGTTATTTCCGACGCCACGGGACATGCGGCTATTAACGGTCTTTTGGGCAACATCTCATACGATTCGCCGACTGTCGGAACTGTCATTATATCGGGCCAGACTTTTAACGTTTTAGACAGCACAGGAATTATTAAAGACGCAAAGGGCAACGATCTTACACTTAAAGACCTTTCCGAAATAGCGGCATATAATAATCTATCCGGGATTACAACCGAAGTCGAAACGCAGTTCAACGTTACCACAGACGGGTTGGTCTTGACCGGCCTCAATATTCTCACAAGCACGGATTCATATCTCGATATGTCTTCCAAGGTAACCGGTATAAATCTCGTAACCCGAACCATAACGCTTACGGGCGGGCTGGTTTGCCAGATAAACGACAATACCAAGATCAGCGATAGCTCAGGCACTATAGAAAATTTGGACTGGCTTAACTCATTCTTCGTCAACGCGGATCAGACTGGAGATGTATATGTAACAGTTGAAATGGATAAGAGCGGAATTAACTGGGTTGCGAACACTATAAAGATCTCACAGGATTATAACGCGACCAGCTCGATAACATCCGTTTTAGAAGATGCCAAAACGGCGGCAGGGACGTTCGGTATATATATAACCACGGGAAGCGTTACTATCGGCGGTATTGCCGCGAAGTTAACTGTAGACACAAACATAAAAGATGCCGGCGGATCTTATATTACACCTGAACAGTTAAAAGCCATATTTGACAACAGGCCAAATTCCCAGATACTGGTATCCGCCGTTATGGCAGAAGCCGGAGAAGAATATGTGATAAAAGAGATCTCCATCACCAATATCCTGAATACCAGCATGTCCATCACTGCCTCGGATATGCAGATACTCTCATACGATGCTTCGGGTAACCCCAAGGAGATTGTTTTGAATGGTACGACAATAGAGGTCGATAATGACTTAGCGACAGAGGGTTTCTTTACAAATATAGAGATTACTTATCTGAACGAGAAGAACAATTCCCTGCAGATTGCCGAAAGAGATCGAAGCCAGACACCGGTTAATAACACCGCATACGATTCGATAGGCGGACTGAAGGGCCTTATTCTACATGAGTATCCGGATATAATCTCGGCGGATAAAGAGATATCGTTCGATGTCAAGATAGTAAAGGTGGGGGACACCTGGCACGCTGAAAAGATAACGGCCAATGCTAATCTGAATATAGAGAATACGGCCGCGATAAGCGGAGTTGTACAAAGCGTATCCACAGACGGGAATGTGCTTATGCTGGACGGTATACCAATTACCGTTAGAGGGAATATTATAACCGACCCAAGCGGTAAATATTACACCTTATCCGAATTTGCCGCCTTATATAATGCGAATGCAGCAAACGGTGTAGACACTTCTCTGGGCGGTAAGATACTTAGGGGATACGCGTTGCAGACCGGCCAGGTAAGTGATAGCCAGAGCTCCATTATCCGGAAAGATGTAGTTCTCGGTACCGATCCGGCGCTTAATTTCACGCTTCATTTTAAATGGAAAGTATCGTCCGAAGCTAACGATTATTTCAAGTTCTTTATAGATGGCAATGAATCCAGTACGGTAACAGCTATATCGGGAGAAGTCGGCTGGCAGGATGTATATGTGAACGTGTCAGGCGGCGCTCATACGCTGGAATGGAAGTATATTAAAGATGCCAGCGGTAAAGCAGGTTTTGACGCGGCATGGTTGGACGATGTGGCCATACAAGACCCGGCACAGGTTATAAACTTCGCGACTCAGGTAAGCGGACAGTGGGATCTTAAGGATGATGATGCGTCCGACGGAGATAATACATATAAGCTGAGGCAGTCAGATTTAAGTGCCGGTACCAAGCTGGCAGTGTTGGACGATGGCTATATGCAGAATGGCAGTGTCGAAACGACATTCAAGATGGGCGCTACCGGCACAGGGGATTACGTATCTTTCTATTTCAAGCTGGCCGATGACTACAGTTCAGGATATGAAGTCCGTATTACAAGGGCCGGGGCCATTACGTTATCAAAGTTTACGGGTGGCCTGGGCTTAAATAGAACCGTTATCAAGTCAGCCACTATAACCGGCTTTACGGCTACCGCATGGAACAAACTAAAAGTTTCATTTAAAGATAATCTGGTCGATATTTATGTAAACGACACCTCGTATATCAGTAAAGCATCTATCGACGCGGCAGACGTTGAGACCGTCGGACTTATAGGAATAGGCACGACCGGTATATCGG
>JBBAAP010000023.1 GCA_041658285.1 Candidatus Brocadiia bacterium | reverse complement strand
CGATGCTCCGCTGACTGTTACCTTCTGACTGTTCACTGCTGTTGTTTGGTAACCGTCACCGGCAGCTTGGACCATCCAGATACCGTCAGTAACATTTATCTCATAGGTCCCATCGGAATCCGGTTTACCACCGGCCCACTTGCCATCTTGGTCAATAGCCCAGACGACTGTGTTTGAAGAGGCGACATTACTGGCGGAAACGCTGTCTTTGTAAATAGTCCCGCTTATTACAGTTTCACTGGCTGGGTCGACGTACAGATTTCGGGTTAAATCGTTACTTACGGTAACTGAAACCGGAGGTTTTGATGAGTAATCCGGATGGGCTGCGGTCAGGAAATATGACCCTGCCGGCAGGTCAAAACTGAAGTTCCCATCGGCATCGGTTTTGGTGAATTTACCAAATGGGCCGTCTTTTTTGTTTATCGATACCCAGGCCCCTTCAACCGGGTTACCATCGTCAGCGGTGACCTTTATGGTACCACTTAAAGTTACCAGGGATGGCAGGGTGATATTGACCGTATATGCCGCTTCCTCTACCGTCAGCGGAGCTGTTTTCCCGGCAAACTCAGCTACTGTACTGGAGTCGCCGATTCCTGGGACGGCTATCATGAGGTTATAGGTAGTATTTGGGTCTTCCACCGGAACGTTCATCTTAACTTGGGCCGTGCCACCGGCACCAAGTTTTACAAACCCGCCGTTCTGGTATTTGTTATTGGTGCTCTTGGCGTGGATAAAGGCTTCAAACCCGGCGGCCTGGATGCCGAAGTCTACCGTGATGATACCTTTTTTCGGCAGATTGAAATTCTTGACCAGGGTTCCTGTTACGGTGATCAGTGCCTGATCGTCAGTTAAGGCAATTTCGCCGGTTTCCGGTGTCCACAGGTGCAGCCTGTATTTCTGGGTGCCTGATGTCTGCTTCAGTTTTAATGTATATTGGCCTTGGGAGTTGGTCACAGCTTTGTTGCCATAGGCCAGACCGTTTATCCCCTCGGCCCAGACCGTGGCGTTGGCTACCTTATTTACTACATCGCAGTAAACTGTGCCCTGGACAGTACCCATCGTGCTGCTGGCGACTGAAATTTTGATCCCGCTAACATCTGATGTGGTTATAGTAACCAGCTGTTTTGGCAGTTCCCCATAGTCTGGAGCAAAACCGGCCAATACCCAGTAGCTGTTGGGCTTCACGAACAGGGTGAAGTTTCCGCTGGAGTCTGTGGTGGCATTAGCAAATCCGGGCAGCGGTTTAGCTGTCGAGATATTACTCGAATCAACCCGGTAGGCCACTACTGAGGCTTTAGTTACCGGCCTCTGGTCTGAATCGAGGACCGCACCGGAGATAGTTCTTTCCAGTGTTTCGTACTTGAAGTCTACGGTTACAGTTTGACCATTGACTGCCACAAGCTTTTTCTCGGGTATCCAGGGCATCCCCGGGGCATGAGTGCCGACTACATATTCCCCGGCTGTTACCTTAAAGGAGAATGCCCCGCTGGAATCAGTCATTGCCCTGGAGCCCATGGAAGTTCCGGTAGGACTGTAGGCAAATACTTCGGCATTTGGGATGCCGTTGCTGCTGCCGTCTTTGACCGTACCGCTGATAGTTGCTTCCGGTACATTAATGTTAATAGTAAGTGGTGTATTTTCCTGGATGTCGAGTTTGGTAGGCATTGGAGGCATCCAGTCCATTACCAGCGGCTGACCCGTCATACCACCTTTGGGTATTGCAGGGCCCACGCCAACCATGTAAGTGCCGGCCTTAACCTTGAGGACTGGCGCATTGAGGACTGCCGCATCACCGTTTTCGTCTAATGTTACGGTCTGCACATAGAATGATGATGGATTGCCTGCAAATACGTCCACCTGCTTGCCTGCCAGCGATGTTCCCGGAGATGTCACACTTATAGTTAGGTCATAATAAGTAACATCTCCGCCTGAAGTGGAGTCCAGGGTTATATTCCCGACATTCTTGGTGGAATTATCAACAAAGAATTGAATCGGCATCATTATTCCCGCATAACCCCCACCGCCTGGAGACTGCTGGGTTGACAGGAAGTATCCTCCCGGCGCTAATCCTGTAAAACTGAAGTAGCCTTCAGAGCCTGTGAGGGTTTCTTTTCTGCCGCCCGGCCCGTCCAGGTAAACCGTGACATCTGCAATACCGGTCTCTAAGTTATCTACTAAATTCCCGTTCAACGCCCCTGCTGCCGCCCCGGCTATCGGGAAGAGCATCGAGTTCATCGGGCCTTCTTTGGCCGTGCCGTCTGATGCTTTGGTTGTGATTGTACAGTAGTAACCGTCACTGGGCGCTCCGGTAGCCGAGTCAAAGGAAATGTTTTTCTGCGGCCCGTTGATAATGCCTTTAAGTTCAAATTGGATGAAATCAGGCTGGGCCGTATCGGCATTGAGGGTAACGGTTATCGTGCGGGAGATGGATTCAGCAGAAACAGACCTGATTGTCACCGTGCCTGTCCCCGGGCCGTTGATGTCATTGTTCATCGGAGAGCCCTGATCGATGATTGCCGATGTTACATTAAATCCTGAGGGGAACACGATATCGATCTTATCGCCTGCGGAAAGCTGCTGTTGGATGGGCATTCTAATGATATAATGCGAGTCTGACGAGGCACATGGGTTGGTGGGCCTGACTTCCACCGGGGAGAACGCCTTCTGATTATTTGTCATCGGCCCTGTACCCATCTGGAAGCCTTGTACGGTAGTGTTGACTGTATAAGGCGTCATCAGAACCGTGCCCGGCGCATTGTAGATACCGCTTACGGTCCCGGTGATGCTGTCCCCTATGGCCAAATCGTACGGGAACAGTATGGCTACATTCATCATAGGGTCGTATTTGGCCTGGACCGGCCCGTTGGGCAGCGGCCTTGATACGGTTATGTTGTAGTTGCCAGTGTTCTCCGCGTCTATAGGATTTACAGGTTTGCTGAACTGGAAGACAATGGCTCCTTCAGTCGGCGAAGCCTTAGTGTCAACCTTGACAATCTGAGGCGCAGAAGTATCAACCGGCCCGGTAGTAAAGGTAACCTCATAAGCGCTGGCCAGGGCCTGGGGTGACGCCCCGGTTGATGTGATCGAACCTTGGGCGATTGTTAACCTATATGTAGAGTAAGCCTCCATTGCTACAGTCGGTTTGAACAGTATGACGTTTTTATCTACTGTGGTTGCCGAGTCGGGCGGCGGTGGCGGGTTCATCACCGTTCCGTCTAAAGGGCCTTCGACCGGGGTGCCGGCGGCATCCAGCTTGACAATCTGGACAGCGTTTTTCACCGTGTTGTAGTTACCGGTGCCAACCGGGGCTACCAGAATCTCGCGGGTAAACCCGATGCCGATAAACATGATTTCCGGTGATACGGTACCCATTTCTTCCACGTTTGAACCGCCGGCCATAAAAGGAGCATCGGCGGGAAGAGAGCCCATGTTGGGCATTACCGTAAGCGCATTGTTTATGGTGACCGCTCCGGAGCCTGTTACTATAATCTTTCTTGGGCCTATAGCGGCCTCTTGTTTTACAGTCATCATAATCTGGAAGTGCTTCATGGCGCCGCCGATATTGCCTGGTTCTACGATTATTTTGCGGGTACTGGGATCCAGCACAAAATTCGTATCAGTAACCCAACTACTTCCGTTGTATACCTTAACGGCAACACTGGATGTGGCGTCCAGACCGGGCGCCCAGATATCAAGCGGGATATTGAACGACCCCGGCATTACTTTGTCAGGCCCTACACCGGGCTTCATATACATTGCTCTGCCCAGCATGGTGTCGTCCGACAGCCTGATCACTTCGATATCAAACCCGTTAGCAAATTTCAGTTCCGGCTTTTGGGTAAAGGGCACAATGATATTTCCCGACCCGTCGATGGTGAATCCGTCGGTTATATCAGGTGAGGGATAAGGACCGGTAAACACCCTCAGTTTAATCTTGGCAGGGTCGGTCCCGACCGGGTTGCCGTTAGGATCGATAACGATATTGTCGCCGGATATAGATACATTCATCGGCAGCATAATACTAAACCTGTTGTCGATATCGACCACCGAACCGTCGGTGGTAACTTTGATTTTTCTCGGTCCTACAGGGGCATTGTTGGCTATCGCGATCATAGTCTGCAGGTGTACGCCCGGCGGCGGTACATCATTGATTACTGATACTGAACCGTGAGTAATGCCCGAATCATGGATCCAGGTGCCGCCCGAATACACGAATATGTCGATACTTGATGTAGCGTCAAACCCCGGCCCGAATATATCGAGCGGGATGTTGTCACCCGGTGAAGCCATCTGAGGACCAACATTGTATTCAGGCCCGAAATTCATCCCGAAAAATCCCCGGCTGAGGAATTTAAAAGGTTCACCCGGACTGTTCTTCTTAAAAATCTCGACCATAAATCCGGGCAGGTTAAAGTCATCCGGGACACCGGATTCCAGATTGCCTCCGGAAAACATCAGGCCGTATACGTTATTGGATACGCTTTCACAGATAACCGCACCCATGTCGCC
>JBBAAP010000022.1 GCA_041658285.1 Candidatus Brocadiia bacterium | reverse complement strand
TCGCTCTGGCCGGCGCGGAATGATTCAAAACCAAGAAGCTCGAGCGCCGGCTGGTAATCGAGCATTACGTCGATTGCACTACCCTCAGTCTGCAATATTTCACTCTGTTTCAACAGCTCCGCTTTCACAGTATCAGAATCGTTGAAACTATATCACAGGGAGCGGACGGGACAGATAATACTGAACCGCCTCGGATTTATCGGAGGTTCGGCTGCTTGAGTCCTTCGGTGTTTTCCGGAGCCTCAAAGAAACCCGGGGTGATTCAACCACCAGATAAAGAGACCAGCCAACCAATTACGAACATATCTCCAAATGTAATACCAACTAGTATTAACAATAGAGTGAAGAGCGCCCAGCCTAAATTTGCCAGTTTGCGACCCGGATACAAGTGATTACTTATCCCCCAATGGAAGAATGCTTGCATTACAAGAAAAAGGGCTAGAAGGTTGCCTGATATTGAGCGTAATCTATTTCCCGTCAGTGCCAAAATCAGGGTCCAGACCATTACCAGTGTGAGACACCAGCCGATATTAAACCATAATCTCTTTTTTATCCTCTTCACTTCATTCCTTTCATTTTACGGAATCAATTCCGAATATGTCTTTTCTATATGGGCCCCGGAAACCAGTACGTTCTGCCCGCGTCGTCGCTGCATGTGGCGTAAGTTGTCGTAGTGAAACTGCCCACATTTGTCGGCACGTAGTATTTAAGCGTTACGGTTTTGCTTGCTTCTGGATTTATGTCACCCACTACATAGGGAAGTAGGGTGACGGCGTAAACTGTGCCGGGATTGCATATTGAAGCCTGGACCGTTGCCGAAAGGACCGAACTCGTTCCGGTATTACCCATCTTGTAGTCTATGGACAAGTGCCTGTTGGTGTAATCTGCCCAGCTGGCCCAATAGACCCTCTGTTTGGACCATGTGAGGCTGGGGATGGTGGTTGTAACAGTGGCAATATTGGAAAGCTCTGAAGACTGCAGGGTCTCATCGCGGGCCTCAAGGGCAAAGTAATAGGTGGTGCCGGCGTCTAGGCCGGTGGCCGTCGCCGTCTCGGTGGACCCGGCCGCCTGGGGTGCCGGCATCTGCTCAAGGGGCATAGCGTCTTTCCAGTTATCTTCAGTTATGGGCATTTTGGCATATCTTATGTCGTAGTACTGGGCCGTGCCGGCATTGTCGTCATCGCCAGGGGCGGTAAACGTTAGGGTTGCGGTCCCGGAAGTTACGCTTGTGACGGACAGGTCCGTTACCTTTGCGGGCGGGGAGAGATCAACGGCCTGCGTAACCACGCTATCAGGCTGCCTCTGCTCGTCAACAATACCATCGCCATCATTATCTATCCGCAGGGCGTAGTCCTTGCTCTCATCAAGCAGCACGCTGGTTTCAGTCAATGGCGTCACCGGTACTGCCAGATGCTTCACGGTGTCGGCGCTGTTGTGGGCGTGATCGGGAGATTTAAGGGTAAAGTCAAAGGTGCCTGCCCCCGTACCTTTAAGGACAAAGCGGTAGCCCTCGGTTCCATCTCCTCCGTGAACCGTGATGGTCTTCTCGTGGAAATCAGGGATCTCAATGTACTCGGCACCGGGTATCTGTTTGTCTATGCCGCCAGTATCGTTTTTGCCCACGTGCCTTCCCTGGGCATCATAGAGATGGATATCTGCCGGTGGACAGAAGGTTGGTGCAACTACATTCAAATGCCGGTAAGGCCAGCCCGATTTTATCCACGTCCACCCAAGAGTGCCATAATGCCTCCGACAATGAATAAAATGCTAAACACCGTGCTGAATAGCGCTATGATTGGCATGGTGAAGATCCAACCCCAGTCTCTGTAACCCGGAAGAAATTTTTTCAGAAACCACCAGAGAAAAAAACTCTGAACGACGAGAAAAGGGATGATTATAGTAAATGGATTGTCAGTAAAAAACCCCAATGTTCGGCTCCATCGTGTTAAAAAAGATACAATCCACATCATAGTTCCAACCATAACCAATCCCAGCCACCAGCAAAACAGGAATATATATCTTTTCGTTGACTGCTTCATTTTCCTCACTTATGGTAGTGGCCCAGGAAACCAGTATGTCCTGCCTGCATCATCGCTACATGTCGCATGGGTGGTAGTTGTAAAGCTCCCCACGTTTGTCGGCACGTAGTATTTAAGCGTTACGTTTTTGCTCGAACCCGGACTTATATCACCGGTTGCCAGTGGCAGTTGAGTGACAACATGGACAGTAACGGGATTGCAGACAGAAGCCTGGACAGCTGTTGAAATGGCCGAGCCTGTACCAGCATTGCCCATCCTGTAGTCAATGGAGAGCTGACGGTTCTGATAGTCGGCCCAACTGGCCCAGTAGACTCTCAGCTTGGTCCAGTTAAGACTGGGAATGGTGGTTGTGCCCACAGCGACATTGGAAAGCCCTGATGCCTGCAGAACCTTATCCCTGGCCTCAAAGGCGAAGTAATAGGTGGCCCCGGCATTAAGCCCGATTGCAGTTGCAGTCACTAAAGTCCCCGCAGGCTGTGGCACTGGAATATCCGCAAGCGGCATCGCTTCCTTCCAGTTATCCACTGTAATGGGCGTGGTTGAATACCGGATATCATAGTACTGCGCTATGCTGGCATTGCCGTCATCCCCGGGAGCGGAGAAAGAAAGGGTGGCGGTACCCGAAGTGGTGTTGGTTATGGAGAGGTCCGTGACTTGGGCGGGCGGGGTAAGGTCAACCGACTGCGTAACGACGCTATCAGGCTGCCGTTGCTGGTCGATGATGCCGTCCCCGTTTGTATCGATCGCCAGGAAATAGTTTTTAGTTGGATCAATCAAAACGCTGGCTTCAGTGAAAGTAGTCACCGGCACGGCCAGATGCCTGGCGGTGTCGGCGCTATTGCGGGCTTTATCAGGAGATGCCAGGGTAAAGTCAAAGGTGCCGGTTCCCGTCCCTTTCAGGACGAAACAGTATCCGTCGGCGCCGTCTCCTCCATGAACGGTGATGGTTTTCTCGTGAAGATCGGGAATCTCAATGTACTCGGCGCCGGGTATCTGCCTGTCGATGCCGCCTTGGGCGTTCTTGCCAACATGTCTTCCCTGGGAATCATAGAGATGGATATCTGCCGGGGAATGCACGCTGCCGCTTACGCCGCGTGGCTCCTCATTGCAGGAATCGGAGCCGTCCCAGCAGAGGCCGTTAAACCAGGAAAGAGGATCGTCCCAGGCAGAGTTATGCTCGGGAGTGGCAGCCGGCCCCTGGGGGCCATCGCCTCCAGGCAGGCTGGTAAGTTCTCCCCAGGCGCCCCGGTAGGCCAACCAATAAAAGGGACTTCCTTCGAGAGTTGCAAGGGTAGAACTGCTTACATCAGGAAGCATGGAGACGGAAGGCTGGTGCAGGGCGTAAGCCTCAGTTTCATCAGTAAACCAATAAGGAGCGTCATGCGGACCTGGAAAAAAGTAGTTTGCGTGAGAACCTCTGGCCACATACACGACTGGGTGGCTGTCCGGGCCCTCGATGAAATCCCAGGGCCTCCTTTGGCCGGTGTTGTGCTGGCTGTAGCCGGCGGCAACAGGGTCCAGATTACCGTTTAAGATTACATCCACATGCTCCCAATCGCCTTCATGATAGTTATTCCAGTTATCAAAATAATAGGGAAGCCAGTACTGGATCACCGTTTGCCCGTTCGTCGGGTTTTTAATAATGTGTGTGTATGTTGTCTCTGGAAAATTGTTTGTGTTTGCTAAAGAATTGTAGCGATCGACAAAATCGGAACGTAGATATTTTTCAGTTGGGAATGACCTTGCTAGGAAAACATTCCCAGGCAAATCGACATATTTCCCTTCCAACAAATTCCCGGGCTGATCGCTTTCGGCGTTATACTGACCAAGTGAATTTAAAGTCAGGTCAGGCCATGCTAACCGGGAAATGCCTCCATCACCGATTCGTTGCATAAGCCTCGTTCCCTCTCCACCCACCATGATATCCACCTTCCGCGGCTCAAAATATTCCTCATGATGCAGATACAGGTGCGGCGCATACTTCTCCGCCAATTGTTGCGCCCTGTCCCCCAGCTTGTTCTGATAGATGGCCCTTGTTCCATCCCGATCGTCAGACCAGATGATATGACCGGAGGAGGCGGCAGGTCCACCCGCGGAGTAAGCGGTTCCACTTGAAACCTGCTGAGTGATGCCACTGGAAAGGTCGTGCATATAAATCTGATGAGTTTGGAACTGACTCCAGGTGACTATATTTCCCTCTATGGAAGCACTAGCCGCATATTCGCTACCCGGGATAATCTGTGTCTGGCGGGTGGAAAGATTGTAAATAAGGAGACTATCGCCGGCATTATTTGCAGTCCAGACTACTTTTGAGCCGCTGATTGCGGGATGTTCCTGCAGCAGGTTGTCGCCGGGGGTGGTTATCGTTATGTTTTCTCCGGTGACGACGTTTTTGGCCAGAATGTCATTTACAGCGGGAGATCCATAGTTGTACTGATCATTTTTTACCCAGACGACCCAGTCTCCATCAATGGCGGGTTGCAGATTGTCTCCCGGGATATCAGATATGAGTAGCTCCACGCCCTGGTTTAGATCAAACATATAGATTTGCGATTTGCGGGCGCCGTTGCGTTCATCCCGCCAGACGACCCTGGTCCCTGAAACATGGGGATGTGACTGGCGATATGATCCTTCTGAAAGAACGGAGGGCCCCGACCCGTCTATGTACTTATAGAGTATCCGCGAGCCCACACCGCCGGACGGGGGATTGACGATCTGCTGCCAGACAACCAGGTTGCCGCTGATTGCGGGGTAGCTTTGGCTAAATGAGTTTGCGACCAGTTCCTGTTCCGCTGGAGTCTGCTGATCGGGAGGGTCCGTTACTTCAGGAAGACGCCTGTAGAAGACGCGGCTAAAGTTATAGCCCTGCGCATTTGGCCTATAGTCGATCCAGACAGCTATATTGCCAGAGATGGCTGGAGTCTGCTGAGAGGCCGGGTGTGCTGTCGCAACCGGTGAGTCGGTGCCGAAGACCCATTGCTTTGACGGATCATCGTTGGGGTTTGCCTGGGCTTGGGCAGTCGATAAGAGGTAATAGCAGAGCAGAAGAAGAAGGGTTATCGAAAAGCGACATGAAATGCCGCTTACTATGAAATAACTCTTTTTCACGATAGTCGCCAGCACAATCCCTCCCCTATAGAGAATTATGACAGAGCTCCTACCGTTTTGGCTCCATTTCAGGCAGTAAATTAACACAGAAGAATAATGAAGTCAAACTGATGTTCCAGGATTGATATTAATATCATGGGCACCACAAATACACGTTAATGAGCAACGTCCATACTACATCACGCTATTGACCAGCTCACCGACCCCACCGACCCGGACCGTTACTTCATCCCCGGCCGTCAGCGCCCCTACCCCTGGCGGCGTACCCGTAAGGATGACATCGCCACGCTCAAGCGTCATTACACTCGAGATAAACGCCACCAGCTGAAGCGGTGAAAAAATCATGTCCGAGATTGGCGCGCTCTGGCGTACCTCGCCGTTGAGCACCAGCTCCACCAGCGAGTCCGGCGCCGGTGCCACGCTTTCAACCCACGGCCCCAGCGGGCAGAAAG
>JBBAAP010000021.1 GCA_041658285.1 Candidatus Brocadiia bacterium | reverse complement strand
ACAGCAGCCCGTCGGCTTTGTTCAGCGCCGCCAGCAGTTCCGGCGCAGCGGCGATTAGGCGGGCGTTGGCTGCGGATTCCTGTTGATTATCCCCGTAGACAGCCGCAACAGTTCCGCCGGGACCCTCCGGCACAACATGGGCGGGACCGTCCTGCCCCGGAGCCTCGATGGTCCACGGCCACAACCGAGTAGCCCTTGCAGTCCCCATGTTTCCGGTCCATCACGATTTCAGCCGGCGCGTAGCCGGATTGCTCCCGGTACTCTATTGTCCCCGCTTGCCAGCCGGCTATTGTCAGCGGGTCGCAGTTTGAGTACCGGGCCAAATCGCCCGGAGTTTTTAACGCCGGGAAACAGCCAGACAAAAACACCGCCAGCACTATGAGTATTGAGTTTTTCATAGTTATATCTTCCTCCCTGATTTTATGCGGGGTACGATACCCAGCTGAATCCATTATGCCATATTCGCACCAGCGCGCCATTTTCGTAGATTTTCCCGCCGCCGCATTTGCAATCCCCGCAACTAGCGAGCCTCCGCGCCCGCATTATATCGTTGGTCCGCCCGATCAGGCGAGGATTATCCCCGCCGTGGAAATGGCTCTGCCTGATTTCGTATTTGTATTTTTTCATTTTATTTGCCCTCCGCTCCAAAATGACGGCCCCGGCTGCTTCTCTTGTCGAGGGAGGTTAGCGGGAGCCGGGGCCGTTTAAATTAAAAACCCGCGACCTCTTTCCTCGACATATATAGTATGGCATACAAAATGCCGTTTGTCAAGGGTTTTCGGTATTAAAAATTCTAATACCACATAATAAAATCTTATACATAGTTTCCTCCGTCGTGGTCACGACGAGGATTTAGCTGCTCATGCGTCCGCATTGCGAACGCAATGCGTCCTCTTTGTTTATTTATTTCTTTTCTGATTCTGAGATTGTTTCGGTTGAGGATAATGACTAATTTTAATTATATAGGTGAATTTTACGGGGATGATGGAGCCCGGAAAAATGATGGGATTTGCTATGGCTGCGGATTGGTGGGCCAGGGAGAGATCGGGTTTGGGCTGGATTTGAGGGGTTACAGCAGTCCGACGCGCAATACAGCCAGGGAGTAATCCCCCCCGCGAGGGGGTATAGGGGGAGTAAGAATAATAAAGAGGGTGTAATATCTCCATGAGTTCCGCGCTGATCTCGTATGCGCGGCCCTTCCACGCTGTAAAATAATTGAGTTAAATTGTAATAGAGGCGATTTATTGGTCAATGTCTCTCCGAGTACGAGGCGCTCCCTTGGTGTTTCCCGGTCTCGTGTTTTGCCTCGCCGCGGTGATCTGCCTGGTGCTGGTGTTTTTCCAGCCTGATTTACCCCTGTTTTTACGAGTTATCCACAGGCTGGTTCATTGGGGAAAAGTGAGTTATCCACAGGCAAATGTTAACATAATGTTTATTATCGTAAGTGGACGCAAAAAGTGTAGGAAATATAAGCACAATTTGCAAAACAGGGCCGGAGAGGGTAGGCAGCGGCGCAGAAAAAGAGGCAAAAAAAGCTGGAGTGGTTAAGGAACGGAGGCCTCCAATACACCCCCCGTATACCCGAAAAGTCGGGTCGGCTGCCTGGAAGGGCGTATATCAACCTCTCTCTCCCTCCCCAAGTAATGTTCAGATGCAGTATCTGTTATATTTTAATGAAGCCGTAGTGGTTCGCTGATAGGGGTAGGAAGCGTTTTAGACACCCCCGGCACATGGTGGGAGGGGGGTGGGGTATTTTGGAAGGGGTCTTAATTTTTTAAAAAATCCTGAAAATTAAGTCTTATGTCGTACCATGACTTTGTGAAAGATTCTGAGGTTTCTCTGGCAAGGATCATAGCGCGCAGGGCCTTATCCTGGCCGGCAATGCGGGCGCGTTCTTTGATGGCCTCTATGTCTGTGGGGGTAAGTTTGGGGGTGGGTTTGGTCATTCTGGTAATTTCAACAGCCTCCGTAAATCTTTCAGGTGGTTTGTCTGCGCCTTGAGTTCCCCTTCCGTGAAACTCTGGTCCTTTGGTTTAACGCCCATTTCCCTCAGCGCGTCCATGAGTGGGGATAAGAATTTTTGAGGAATAACAAATTTGTTAAAATTATGTATTTGGGCGTTGTTTGGGTCAAGTTTACGCATAGTGTGTCCGTCTGCTTCAAGTATATGAACAACTCCCCCTTCTTCGGTGTAGAAATATATAAAGCAAGACATTGTTTCAAAACTCTCAGATATTTTAACCTTATACATAAAACCTCCTAAATAGCGTTCAAAATTTCCACGAAGTCTTTATCATCGTAAACGAGGAAAACAGGGACACCGAATGACAGGTATTTTTGAGCCTGCCTGGTTTTAAGCCATAGGTCTCCGCGCTTCTCATTTTTTGATTTGCGCTTGATTTCCACAAGGGCTTTGATGTATTTCCCGTCATGGATAACCACATCGAATCTACAGCCTGGGGCCTCGTTCCATCGGGAGGGGTATTCAAGGTAAAATTTCAATCCGTATTGTTCACAGGCCTTGCAGAACCGATATTTGAGATTCTGTTCGGTGTCCTTCCTGGGCAGGAAGTCCATGACACGGGGAACATCTGGCAGTATTTTCATGGCTTGATTATACCAAAAAATTAGTGTATGCTGAATATATGCCGACCAAAAAGGTTAAAAAGAAGAAGGGCAGGGAATACCGGGAGAAGTTGTTGGATGATGCGGGCGTAACGGATAAAGAGATTGCGCTATCCATAAAAAAAGCGCTTTCTTCCGACAATCCGGCAGAGCGGTCTAAGGCGCTTGATATAGCCGAGCGGTGGAAATTTGACGAGGTTAAAAACAATGACGACAAGCTTGAGATCTTGCCCCTGGCGAATATAAAGCTGGAAGATATGGTCAGGCTGGCGAATAAGTGCCATTACTGCAAGCACAAGAAATTTGAGCCTTTAAGGGGTGGGAATACCGCCGCCCCGGCGGCGCCGGGGACGGAACCAACTGGCAAGACTGACTCTGAACCCGCTGGCTGCCCTGAGTTGCCTATAGATACCGAAGAGCCCTTAAAGTCCACGGAAGGATTGAATGAGCCGAATCCGCAAGAAAAGGCTGGTTGAGAATCAGGCCGCGCACGCTATAAAGGCCAATTCTGAGATCACGCTATTACCCAAGCAGAAAGAATTCATATTTCTTGAGGATCGATTCTCCGCGCTCTCCGGCGGGTTTGGTTCCGCTAAGACCTTTGCCGGCTGCATGAAGGGTATCATCCTATCCGCAATATTCCCCGGTAATAGCGGAGTGGTGTGTCGTAAGACATACCCCGAGCTGAGAGATGCTACGCGCAAGACCTTCCTGGAGTTAATGCCTCAATCCTGGATACTAGATTGGAACGAAGCGTTTAACACCATGCTTTTGAAAAACGGCTCTCAAATATTATTCAGACCCATAGACGACATACGGAAGCAGCGGTCTTTAAATCTTGGCTGGTTCTATATTGACCAGGCTGAGGAGGTTGAAGAAAGCGATTTCCTTGACCTTGTAGGCCGCTTGCGCCACCCTGTAAGCAAGCAGTTCGGATTTCTGACCGTGAACCCTGACGGGCATAATTGGGTATGGAAGAATTTCTTCGATACCTCGCATCCAAAATATAAGGGCATAAACAGCATAACAAGCGATAACCCCTATCTGCCTGATGATTATATCCAGTCGCTTTTGACCAATTATCCGAAAGACTGGCTTGATAAATTTTTCTATGGTTCCCATGAAGTTAAATCCGGAATAATTCTTTCCGAGTATACCGACGATCTACAGGTCGATCCTTTCATTATTCCTTCGCAATGGATAAAAGCGCGTGGCATGGATTGGGGCGTTGATAAGCCCTGCACTAAAATATCCGTTGCGCTTGGAGACGATGGAATATTCTATGTCTTTGACTGCTACGGCCAGGCCGGCAATACTCCGGAAGAACACGCCAAATCAATTTTAGAACGGGACATAGGTATGGCGTATCAGTTCACTAAGATGGACAGCACGGCCTGGAACAGGAAAGGCGACACCAAGGAAACATCCAAGCTGAGTATCGCAATGCAGTTTATAAAAGCCGGACTGCCTATGTCTCCGGCTACAAGGGACTGGAGCGGATCGGTCGCATACTTGAAGTCCATGATGAAGCAAGGGAAGGTTAAATTCTTCCGCGGGCATTGCGACCCCTTGATCGAAGAAATAAAAACATGGAAATGGGGTCGGCCAGTAGCTGGTAAAGAAACCCCGGCTGTAGGTGAAGATCATTTTGTCGATGGGTGTAGGTATGTTATCTACGCACTATCCGGCCGGCGGTCTGAATCAGCGCCGGCACAGAAAAGCAAGACGGAGGACAGCACGGTAAGAAGCATGATTTTAAAAAAGCCAGGCAGGTCGATTATCATGTACGATTCTGTTACGGGTTGTCCGAGGAATTAGAATAGGACTTGACAAGTTGCAAACTATAGGCAATAATATTTGTGAAAAATAAGGCAGCGGCTTGATCACCGCGTATCGCTCCTGAAGCGAGCCTTCCACCAGATTAAGGCTGGTTCTCCGAAAGGAGAGATGGCTTTTTTATTTTGGTGGTTTCGATTTAAAGGAAACCAATGTCAGAACGATCCGGGCAAGAAGTTATCGAAAAGGTTAAGAACTTCGCCGATGAACACAAGGATCATTTTGCCTCTTTCAACAGTTGGTATAAGATGTACCGCGCCCAGCCTGATGCGCGTTCCATAGGCAGATCGAACACATTTATTCCCGAGATCACAACCGAGATAGAGGCGCTTTCAACCGCCGTATTCGAGATGATATTCTCGGACACAAGCGACGCATCTTTTTTCGATGTTTACCCGCAGGGATATGACGACGCTGTTAAATCATTCCTGGCAAAGTCGGTAATGTCCGACCAATTTGAAACTATAGAGCTGCAACGAAAGATTATGCCGTTCCTGCGCGGACTCACCCGTGACGGGTACGCTCCTATTGAGGTCCCCTGGGTGCTGGACTATGGCTGGAAGAAGCAGAATGGCGTATACACCAGATTTCCAAAGTTCGATTCCTTCGATTTTCAATACATCCGGCCCTGCGAGTTCTCATGCGGAGAGGGCGCTGACATGCTGGAAGGCATGGAGTGGACATGCCGCACATACATAATCCCGTTCGGAAAAGCGAAGCGCATGGAGAAGTTGGGGTTATGGCAGAATGTGGACAAGGCCGCGAGCAACGGCTCTCCATTCAACGAGACAGAGAAAGCCAGAAGGGCAGTTGCCGGGTTGACCAACGAGCCGAAAGAGAAATTTTTAAAATACCACGAATACACGGGCTATCTTGAAGACGAGGACGAAGATTTCAGATGGCGCGTGATGGTGGCCGATAACGGCGTTGTCCTGCGTGAACCAGAAGTCAATCCGTATGACGATGGTGAGTACCCGTTCATAGACTGCAAATGGATAGAGTGCGACAATGAACTCTACGGAATGGGAGTCGTGGAGGTAAACTACCGGCAGCAGAAAGAAATTAACGACCGGCGAAATTTTATCAACGATAACCTCTATGCCGCGCTATATAACATGTGGGCCATGTCGTCTGACTGCGGGCTCAAGAGCGATAACGGCCGGCTGGTGTGGGAAGCATACAAGGTTCTTGAAATGGATAACCCGAGCGGGCTATCTGCTTTGAGACCTCCCCTGGAAGGCATACCATACGCCAAACAGCTTGAAGAAACGGACAGGGAGGCCATGCGCAGGCAGTCAGGCGCCACCTCTACGCTACAGGGCATATCTCAGAACATGACGGCTACGGAGTCTCAGATAGTGCAGAATGAGGCCACACGCAGGCTGCGCGCTATTGTGCGCTCACAGATAGGCACTTTTCTTAAACGCTTCCTTTACAAAGCGCATAGCCGCAACCTTCAATTTCTTGACAGGTCCCGCGTGATCCGAGCAGAAGGTCCGGAAGGTGAGCAACTGTTCGCTTCCGTAAACAATAACAGCCTGTCAAGAAACCCTGATTTTAAGATGAAGATAAGCACGGACCTTGATTTCCGTGTTTTTCAGAAAAAAGAACTGCTTGAATTCCTGCAAGGGTTCGCCATGCTGGCTAAAACCAATGGGTTTAACATGGACGCGAAGCCCATCATACAGAAACTCGCGCTTTCGTTCAATATGAACCCCAACGATTTTAAACGCGAGATCGATGTGCAAAGGGCAATGACTCAGCCGGGAACCATCAAGGCCGCTACTCAGTCCATGATCGCCAAATCTCCGGGAGCGCAAAGGATAATGGAGCGCGGGGCGCCTACGGTTGGTGGAATGGGTATCGCCCGAAACAATGAAAGGTCTGTAACGGCGGGCTTGCCATGACCGATAATTTTGTTTCGCCTTTTATAGACGGACTCAGTAAGGTGATAAATTGCGAGGGTTATTCATCGATGGTGGCCCTCTATAATGCGGAAGAGAAAATAATACTTCGTGACCTGGCCGCGGCTGTTGAGGATAAAGATTTACGGATAATCCAGGGCCGATACAGGATGCTTAAACACCTGCGTGATCTGCCTACTCAGACCGTTGAAAAATATATTGCAAGCAAGAACTCAGGAGGTTAGCGCTATGTCAAGAGTGGACGATATCAGAAACAGGACATTCAGTTTATCCGGGCAGGAGAAGATACACACCATGGCCGGGAATAAGGTTCCAGCTGTTGAGGACCAGATGCCCGCGCCCCCTCTGGACGATGCTCATCCCGTAAACGATGCGGAGTTTTACGGCGCTAGGGCAATGGAGTTCTACGAGTATTTTTTAGACAAAACACCGTCACAGTCAATAGCCTCGAATCTGGCTCTCGCCGCCGCCACGCTTAAAGCGTCCGTTGTCTTGGCTGGACATATAAGGTCTTTGACTGACGCAGTTATGGATATAAAAACCATTTTACCGAGAATCCCGGCAACTCAGGATAAACCGCCGTATGCCGGTAAAAAGAGGGGCAGGAAGCCTAAGGACAAATAAATGCGCGACGATCAAATACGGGCAATGATTCAGAGGGAAGTGGCCCATGCTGATAATATCTCCCTCTTACGCAGCCAACAGGCCATAATTCGCATAAATTCGATAATGTCCGCAATATGCGAAAAAAGATGCCTCCTGCGAACGCTGTTTCAGCCGGAGTATTTTTACAAGCGCGTGGACCAGATCTACACCGTAAAAGTCCAGGCGTTCAATGAGAGCATGAAGGAAGAAGCGGCAAAGGAGAAATTAAGAATATGAAAAAGTTAATTTTCAGCGTTTGCTTGCTGTTAAGCGCGGCGATATTTTCGGGAAAGGCTTTTGCCTATACCGAGATAGACGCTTCAAATGAAGTGGCTTTCACCAGCGCCGTCTCCGTGTCCACTACGCCCGTGCTTTTCGTGTCCAGCTCCACCCTGCTGAACCTGGAGGAAGTGCATATCTGGCAGTACGCGGCTGATGTGGTATACATAAACTTCACCTTGCCGGCTTCCTCAACCACGGCAGCGGCCACCGGCATTAAAATATTCCAGTCTGACAAGAACAGCGGGTACATCCCATTGCTCATCAGCAAATATGTGACCATGTATTTTACCATGGCAGGAGACAGCGGTACCGGCAGCGTAAGAGTGGCGGAGTTCGGAAGAGCGCCATAAATATTGTTTCTAGGCCCGTTCAATTTAAAAACGAGGCAGGCAGAAGCGAAAGGCCGCTGCACGAGAATTACTAAACGGCCGGGATTGTAATAACAGAGGGGATTAAGGGAATTGCACGCCCTCCCCGACGCATAGGACCAATAAAAGTAGTCCTGTCTGTTGCGACTTACAGACAAACAATCGGATAGTGTCCCAGATTCTACAGACCTCCCCCAATGTTCTCTAAAAGGGATGGTCCTTGCGGAAAATGTGCTATTGGGGGAAGTCTGTAGAGTTTGGGTTAACGGTGCAATTTTGAAATTCGCCACTTGTGGCGTTAAACCAAGGAGAATACGAACATGATAGAAGAAGAAGCCGGTAGTGCGGGTGGCGGAGCGGGAGCCGGAGGCGGCTCAGGAGAAGGAGATCCCGGAGCGGGTGCGGGCGCCGGAGCGGGCGCTGGTGCGGGTGAGGGTGCGGGCGGTAAAGGCAGAGAGCAGTTTGTTCCCTATGCCCGCTTTGAAGAAGTGAACACCAAGTACCGCGACCTGGAAACGAAATACGGGGGGATGCAGAAAATCCTTGACCAGATGAAGGGCGCGTTAAGCCCGGAACAGAAGCAAGGGTTTAAGCTTGACTACAGCAATCCCGATAAATCCATAGAGGATTTTGTAGCCAGGATGCTCGATGAAAAATTCGGCGGGCTACAGAAAGAGAACACGGAGAGAGAGCGGTCCTCAAAAATAGCGTCGGCTAATAAATGGTTCAGGGAACAGGAGGATTACACCCCTGAACTTGAAGAAAAAGCGGCCAGGTTCATCACGGATAATAAGCTGCAAGGCCTTGACGCGGAAGTGGCCGTTAAGCTCGCTTATAAATTCGTGACCATGGGAGACGGTTCAGGGTACACGCGCACGATCAAAGAAGGGCTCAGAAAACCCGGCACCGGCGTAAAAGGCAAAGGCCAGGATTATAAAGCCGAACTCGCGGCGCTCGATCCCAATGACGAAAAATACGAGGAAAAGATAAGAGCGATTCATGCAAAGATGATAGGAGGATAAAACATGAAGACAAGGAAGTTGGGCGTCTTACTGGGGCTGCTTGTGCTTGCTTCATTGCCCGGCAACGCGGCAATGAGGTATAGCTGGCAGACTCCGGTAAATCAGTTGGGCCAGGCTGATTCTTATGCCCTGCCCTGCGAGATAGTGGCCCCCTTGGTGAACACGGTGGGGGGCGCTCTGGCTACCTACGGAGTGGGTAAAAGCACCCCTCTGGCGCAAGCCGGGGCGGTGTACTGGTTGAATATAGAGCCAGCCGCGACCGCCGGTGACTATGTGGTATTCAGGGATTCGGCTACCGCGAATTCTTCGTCTACCGCCATAGCCAAATTCGCGCAGGCCAGCACCACGGGAAGCGTTCTGATAAGCTTCAATCCGCCGATAGCGGTGGCTAACGGCTTATCGATAAATTCCTCATCCGGTACGCTTGGCGTAAGCGTGTGCATACGCGAAGCGGATGGCGGAATATAAGGAGGATTGACCAATGACCAACACAAACATTGAACAGTCCGTAGCGGCCAGCGGCCAGTTCATACCCGAATTGTGGGCGAAAGAAGTCGTCCACGCCAGGGAAACTAAACTGGTTATGCCGAATCGCGTGGCCCGCTACGACGCTGAGTTCAAGAACGGAGGCGATATTCTGCGCATCCCGCAGATAGCGCATCTGTCCGCCGCGTCCGTGGGTTCCTACGGCGCTATTACCCTGGCTTCGCATAGCGAGACCCCTCTCGCTCTGACCGTTGACCAATGGGTATACGCGGCTGCTGAGGTAGAGGACCTTGCCAAAGTGCAGGCCAGCTACAACATGCTCAAAGAGTACGGAAAGAGGATAGGATATGCCCTCAAGCTTAACCTTGAGGAATACCTCCTGGGCCTCTACAGCACTCTTGCTCAGTCTGTAGGCACGGCCAGCACTCCCGTTTCGGATGCCGTTCTTTTGAACTCTATTCTGAAACTTGACGAGGCCAGCGCACCCGAGGAAGACCGCACGATAATCATGCGTCCGGCTTCCAAATCCGTGTTTTTACAGATGGATAAATTCGTGG
>JBBAAP010000020.1 GCA_041658285.1 Candidatus Brocadiia bacterium | reverse complement strand
CTTCCGTAAAAGATATTATCGGAGTCGAGTCGATTTTTCAAGGAGTTTTCTCCCCCCAAAACTCCTTGATATCTGCAACTTATTCCCCTTCATTCCTTTGTCTCAAATGCGCTGACGTTGAACATTTAGTATGCGGATTCAGCGGATAAAGCTGATTAATCAGTTAAATCCGCCGAATCTGTACTCTGGCAGTTTGAGCGTTAGCGAATTATCCATAGACCCTTAGGGGTCTTGGGACAAGAACCCTAACGGGCTGCCAGGTATAGTCGGCTGTAACTCACTACGTTCTAACAGCCGAACTACTCTATCTGCTTACCGGCTATACTCCTACGTATCCTATTTATGATGCAAATCGCGTGCCAGGAGGTGGTAAAACGGGTGATTTTGGGAGCAAATAACCGCAAGCCCAGTGTTTACACGGGATAAATCTGTGAGGGCCGGCCGGAAGAGCCCGGCCCAATTTTCGGGCCGTTAGTCTTTTATGCACAATTTCTTGTGCACGTGCACATATTCTTGTGCATAGGTTTTGGCTGGGAATCACAGAGTCCGCGTAATTTACAGCTCATTATACTTAGTATGTTGTTCCGGGATCCCGGCAATTCGCCGAAAAAAGCGCCGAGCAATGAATTTTTGGGGTAATTATTACTAAAAATACAGGAATAATGATGCAAATAATTATATAGCTATATGCACGAAAAGGCTTATTGTTCTCGTGATAGGGATGGTATTTCCAACATTGATGTGCTTCCCCAGAGAGCAAGAGCTATGCTTAATGATTACACCAGGGTTAGAACGTCTCTTTAAAAGCCTATTCCTGCAAAAAAACCTCGGGGAAAGCGGCAGTTTTTCTAAAAGGTTCACTAAAAAGGTAGCAATGCCCCATACTGAGTGGGCTTAAAAAAAAAGAGGCGCTTATGCATGTGAAAATTTCGGGATAAAAAAGGCCCTGAAGCTTAGCAGGATAACTTGCATCACCCTGGATCCTAATGTGTTGCAGCAGCATTGAGAAATGGGTGCTTCAGGGCCATAAATTATTCAAACAAATATAATATGAATCTATAGCAAATCAACAAGATTGCGCAAGAAAAACTGGGCCGTTGAACCAATATCCCCTATCACTCTATCGGAGGTATCCTCACTTGTAATAGTGCTGGAAGTGCGTTTAATTCGTTTTAGCAGTATCGCAGCCTTCTTTTCTGCCTACCCTAAGTCCGTCGCATCTACACCACCACATCTACACAGGACTATTTCATTTTTGGGGAATAACCGTAAGCGTCACTTGGCAAATGTTTTTTGCATCAAAACCACCATCAACAATAAAATCAGGCAACACAGCTAAATCAATTGGCGGAACATAATATACTATATTACAAAATTTAATGGGGTTGTCTTCGAGCAAGGCTTTTATTTCAAGCTCAATAATCTCTTCATTCGTTACACTTATGGGAAATCTTGTATCAAGAGCATCATGAGCAATCAAAATAGTATCTGCCATTACTGATAAATCACCGGCCATTCCCGGGAGGCCTAAATCAAGCGGTTCATCTAATTCAACAATATAATATATTCTTACAGACCGCTCATCCTCATCCACATCCCATTGTTTAATTATTCTACGCACTACCGTTCCAGAGCTTTCTATTTTCCATGGCTTGAACCAGGGCTGACCTGATGGCGGCTCCCCCATATCTATATCTTCAAACACTAATTTAACCTTTTTACCAACAATAATATCATTTTCTATCAAAGCCATATTCAGCTCCTATTTAAGCAAACTCGAGTTCTATTTTTTATATTTGCCCGGTGACACACACTTGATTTTCTTTCTCAATATTCAAGTGGTTTCCAAGGCGCTCTTTTCGTAAACTGAGGCTTTCTTCGTAAGGGCTGTTAGATATGATATACTTTTAGCCGGATTAGTCAATTTATTCGGACGATGTCAAGCCTGGATTCTAAAAACAGTGCCCTACAAGTCAAGTATTTAGCGCATTACAAAATCAGGTGTGTGTCACCGGATTACAAATAAGCAGGGACACTTACACATCATATCTCAATATTAATGTTTTTAAGTTGTTTTCTCAAATTCCAATCAATTGGTTTTTCTTTTACTTTCGAAAACCACGGAGCATCTTTACTTATCCATTTTTCTCTATATTCCTTAAATTTCTCTTCTTTTGATTTTGTCTGATCATAATCATCATATCCAAATTCAAAACCACAACATGGACAAATATCAAAACGTGCGCATTCGTATTTATCATATGGCGGTTCACCTAAATCAGGATATCCACACACAGAACATATGTATTTATTCATTTAGTTCTTCCTCCTATTATTGTTTATTGAAATAATTGATTCCATCTGTGGGTTTAAAATAGGTTCGCACTGTCCCATCCTTACCTTTAACCGCAAACTCATTAGTGGATTTTTTATACATTACAACATCTCCATTTGGTCTTGTTTTTGTAAGCAAATCTCCACAATTCGGGGGACACCATACTCAATTCACCTTTGCCTTTGATTTCGGACCAGGTTTCCTAAAACCAAGAAATCTGCCCAATAACCCTTCCATTTTCTTCATAAAGCTTTCGTTCCCCAATGGTCGTCCCGTGTTTTCGTGCCGCCGTAATTCTTCAAGTTCTTTATTGGTTACCGGAGCAGTCAGAAATTCTTTCCAGTCTTCAACCATTTCTAAAAGAGGTTTTACCTTAACCAATTCATCATCACTACCGGATATATGAGCTAAAGCACTGCTCCATTTGTATTTTTCAGGCTTGTCAATCAGTTTGGCTCGCACCGGATTTAATTCAATATATCGAGCGGCCGTTAGTAAATATCGTTCGTCCATCTACAGAATGCCCCTATTCCCTCTCCTGAAAGGCTGGAAGTGCGTTTAATTCGTTTTAGCGGTATTGTGACCTTATTTTCTATCGTCCCAGATGTGTGTAGCACCTACAGCGATGCAATTCACCCAATTTTGTTGGTCAAGATAAAGGTTAACAAGGACAGGCACTCACTATAAATCCGTCGCATCTAAATGCACCCTCAGCTATTATTTTGGAGTTTCCTTGTCATTAAACAAATGGCTGAGGCCTAATCCATCTAACAGCTCTTTATAGCTACCTAATATTTCATCAGCCTTATCTTTTATCTCCCTATTCTTATCCTGTTTCAACTGTCCCAGTTGTTCAAAAGACCATTTCAAAAAGTCATTTGAAAATACCCTAATTCTATCGTCTTTTTGCATACGCCAGTCCGGATTCCACCATATTTCCATGAAATATAAGCGTTGATTCATATCTACTGTTGGGTCGCAGGCCCTATTAATTACCTCCTTATATAACTGTTCGTCAAATGCTTTATAACTCAGATTCAGCAACGCCCTTGTAATACTGTCTTTGTATTCTTGAGCAACAGGGTTGGTAAATAATTTCAATAGAGCATCCTTAGCCGGGAAACCTATTTTGGTAAACTTCCCCATCACTCTTTTTTCCTCATCCCTCTTATCTATTCCACTTGTCGCATTCAGTAAAGTATAAAAAAGATTCTCAGCTTCATTTATAGCCTTTAGCATATCGGGGTGAATCTCTTTCTTCACCTCGACTGTCTTGGTTGCCACAATCTTGCCAAACCAATTTCCTTCACTATTAATATTATATTTATTTTTTTCGTCTGGGGTGAAATCTCTAGAAATGGCCGAATAAAAATATGCTACAACCGTTGGGTTACCGAATTCTTCAGCGGTGTATTCATAATTAGTTTCCTTGTCTTTCCCAGCAGGGATCACAAGAATTGCGTTACCGCTAACACGAGAATTTATATTCCAATTACCTTCCTTATATGTTCTCGAAACTAATCCTAGGCATCCGGCCCCCAATACTGGAGAAGAAATTATTATTTCCCTACTTGAAGTATTTGAGAATACAAAAGTCACTTGTATTTTTTCGCCTACTAGATAAGAGTCTTTATTAGTTTGAATCGATATTTTTAAACCATTATACTCATCTTTCATATTCTTAGTTTCAACAGACTCTGCTTGACTTATTCGATTAATGCAAGCTATTCCAATTATTATAAATATTCCCACCAAAACAATAACTATTTTTTTACAAGACATAAAATTTTTCAGCAACATGACAGGATTTAACCTTTAGCAATGTTCACTATTCGTCCCCGAAAACCAAGGAAACCATACACTCCTGATCGCTACAAAAACCTTGAGCTCAAAATAAAACCTTATTGTGGTAACAGGTTCCCCAAACCCAGCTTTTCCAGGGTCTTTTTATTGAAATATAAAAGATCGTTGGCTTTTTCTTTTATTTCTTTGTTTTTGTCATCCTTAAGAATGCCCAACTGCTGGAACGACCATATTTTAAAATCATCCGGAATCATAAGAACTGTTTCTGGTTTTACTTTTTGCCCTCGCTGCCAATCAGTTTCCCATATTCCCATAGCTGCTAAACGATCCCATTGTTCCTGAGCAGTGTCACGGGCAATATTTACTAATTCCTTATATAACTGTTCATCAAAGGCTTCACCGCTCATTTCCACTAATACTTTGACGATAGAGCAATAATAATCACCTACTTTTGCTTCTTGGCTTCTAAGCAGCTTAATCAAGGTCTTTTGAGCTGGATAGCCTATTTTTTGCAGTTTCCTGATAGCCGCTGTTCGTCTCACGTATCTATCCATTGAATCATCCCCTGGATCAAGAAATGATGCTTCAGCCTCATTTATGGTTTTAAGCACCTCAGGATGTATTTCGTTTTTCACTTCGATTCTTTTAGTAGCTAAAATCTGTCCAAACCAATTGCCAAAATCGTAACCGCGGGGAAGAGTAAGCGCTTTCCGTTCTTCCGTAGGGGGGGAGTCGGAGCTCGAATAAAAATTAGCTATCAGCATCGGGTTGCCTGGCTCCTTGGCTTTATGCCAAAATTTAAGTTGAGTCGTTTTACCCATTGGTATCTCAATCACTGCGGAGCGACTGTATGCTGACAAACCTTCACCCGGCATTTGACAATCTCCTTCTTGATATGTTTGGGAAACAATGCCTAGGGGATTTACCGTCCATCTATCATGATTTATTTTTATGTCATGATTAGAAGTATTTGAAAATAGAACAGCTACTTGTATTTTTTCCCCGAGCAAATATGATTCTTTATCCGTTTGAAGAGATATTTTCACCCCATCCTTCTCGTCAGTTATTCCACCGCTTTCTTCTGCGTGAGTTATTTTAACATTATGTGTTGCATTAAATAACAAGCAAATACCTCCCACTGTGGTTAATAATAAATTTCTTAGCTTCATAAAAACCTCCTTTTTTTATCGATTATCTAAATAAGGGGGGCCAAAATACTGGTAGTTATCTGGAAGATTTTCAGGTCTTGGGTCAAAATAGAGTAGCCTAATTATTACGCCTTCATTTGTTCTATCAGCAATTTCTTGTAACCCCTGACGGCGATTAAAAACTGACCATTCTTGTGCCGCCCACATAATATATGGTTCATCACCGCTTCGGAAATCATTTCTGTTCGCCTCCCTTATAAATAATGTTCTTACTCGCTGAGTCAATCCTTCTACTACCCCGTAGTCAAACCAAACGCCATTTTGATACCCATAAACACCACCGCTATTTATTGTTTCAGCTTTATTTATCACTTGACCTATCTGTTTCATCAGACTATCTTTCAAACCCGTTAAACCCACTGATTGTGCGCTATAACAATGATATAACAAAACCTGTAATCCATGTAATCCTTGTAGTTTTAAGAAAATAGTATCATTTTCAGGTTCATTGGTTTTTGTTTCTATATTCTTAAAGGTTTTATACCCTTGTTGTCTATTATTAAGCATTATTTCAAACCACAGGTCATCGGATGTTTGCACTAGTTGTGTATGTCCCAATGAGCCTAAAGTCCCACGAGCAGTTAGCCTTTCAAAAATTTGTTCGAAAGTTATGTTTCCTCCAAAAGGTAACCCGTCAGAGAAATCATAGAAAACAATTACATTATGACCACTGGGCACAAGCTCCCCTATTAAACTTCTATTAAAGATAGAATTACCAATCACATCCCCCTGATAATTTTTAGGGTTACCTTGGGCATCTATAAGATGAGCCAATTGTAAAGCTGCGGCTTCTGTGTCAATGCGCGTCTCAGTTCCATCTGGCGCACCTGGAGGTGGTCTTAACCTATCATGAGAGTTGTACACATATATCGTCCTCGCCACTGGTAAACATTGTATTTTATGATCTGGTTTACCACTATAAGCTTTATCTTTCTCCCGCACATACATCTCTACAGTATATGGTTTGCCATATGCTGGGTCAACGTATTTCCAGTTCTCACGAATGCTTTTATCAGACCCCTTATAGTTAGGCGCGATGTCTTTATCTGTGGTATTATCCTGATTAGTCCGCCCATCCCAACACTTGCCTTTCTTAGGATTTGTTCTCAAGTCAATTTCTTCTATAAATACTTCTGTTTCATCTGATGATGGATCTTTTACTATAAATTTTACGCTTTCCACGTTATTATTTACAGAATATTTTATTAAACCATCATTTTGCTGATTAAATGTTGACTTTCCTTTATTAACATACCATGGCCCGGCAAAGAATTTAATATCTTCTGTCCCAAAAACATCGTTCTTATCAGGACCGGAACCTTCGACATAGAAATCACCACCGCTGATGACCTGCAAAAGCTTTTGTCCGCCCGGTAATTCGGCCCGGGGCGCGCCGGTGGTACCCCCCATTATCTGGCCGGTGCAAACGATGGGCCCGGAACGGTATAAGGCATATTCATAATTAACTTCCACCTGATTGAGAGTAATTTCCTGCGAAAACGGCGCCACGGCTCCGGTAGTATTCAGCAATGCGCCACAACGGTCAATCCCCTTGATGGTAGCGGTGGTAGTTGGTCCAAAATCCCTAGTCTTTTTCTCTATATACCTGTACAGCTCGGGTGCGGGAGTAATAAGGTTATTATCATCATCATAGACAAGACTCTGGCCGGTGTAACCGGAATCCTCGAATTGGCCGCTCCCGACCGCGGTTTCCTTGACTATTTTGGCCATATCAGGACCAATCAGGAAATGAACAGCTGCATTATTGTATAAACTCTTGGCTTCTATCACCTGAGGTTCACTTTTAGTCCCAAAAGTGTAATCTACATACGCCTGGAAACCGCTATCTGACGTTTTAATAACTTCTCTTTTCCCCGGCACCCCATCAAAGAATCCATCACCATATAACACTTTAAACTCAACATCGACTGGTATAGCCCCAGAAGAACTATTAGGGTCGGGATTAGGTTGCTCGGCGATAACCATAAGCTTGTTTGATAATGGTGTGTTAACCACTCCTATTTGATGATTCGTCCAATAAACAATGTTTATATCTGAGTCACGAGGCTCGAATCCTATAGGACCAGCCTGGACAAATAGAGGCTCGTTTGTTGCCGGGTCTATAAATTCGGGCAAACTAAACCTGATATTTAACGGGACATCGTTACAACATGAAAGACCGAAAGCAGCTGTCCCATCCACATCGGTTAGCTGTGCAGGCGGCAAGACTGTAGCCATTGGTTCGTCCGCACCGCTTGAAACTTGCGTAACCTTAGCGCTTACTTCAACGTTATTTATGCCGTTGCCATTCTGGTCGATAACTTTCAACTTGAAAGCGCCCGGCAAACCATCGGAAGGAGACCAGTGCCACCAATACGTTACATTCATTATTAACGGCGGCGTATTTATAATTTGAATAGTCGGCAGATATCCCTCCAGAGCAAATCCCACCGGTGTTATCGAATCCATACCAAAAACCCTGGCCTTTATTATGCATAATCCGGGCTTGTCGCCGTAATGGAAATGCATGGCGGCCAGGCCGTCCTGGTTGGTAACGCTGGAATATCCGGGAGCTTCCATAAGTTTGCCTACATTATCATTTTCAAAATCATAAACAATCTGCAGACCTTCAATCGGAGCGTTTGTGTCGACCCTGTAGGCCATAACCAATAGCGGCTCCTGGGCACATTTGCCAACAATGCCTGATTGGCCATTGCCATTGATGATAGCCAACCTTATTTCGATAGGCGGCTCCGGCTGTGGTTCCGGACGGGGAATACTGCCCAGTACGAAATACCTAACGGCTTCGACCCGGTGGCCGGCGCTGTTCATTATGCTGACCTTGAGCTCGTTGCGGGCGTTAATCTGCAGGACATTGTAAAGCGCGATGAATTTATCATAGGCGTTGACGGTGTCGGGATGGTAGGAAGCCTCGGCTACGCCTTTGTCAAAGATATCGCTTACCGGGCAGTTGTTGACCAGAGCCTCAAAGCTTTCCGGGTTAACGCTATAAGCCAAATCGGTATAGGATACGGTAAAATAGAGGTTGTTGATATCGCTGATAACCACGTCATCCTGGTCGGGATAAGTAACCTCTATGGCCAGCGAGGTAATGGTTATCATACCCTGGACCGGCAGTCCGATTTGCCAGCCGTTGGCAAAAACGGTGATCTGGTATGGGTATGTCCCGGCGGCCAGTCCAGCAACAGGCAGATTGACGGTCCAGTTGCCGGCCGGGGAAGAATCAGCCACGGTGGTGTAGGTTATTCCACTAATCATTACATAGATAGTAGCGCCGGGATAAGCGGCGGTGCCGCTGATAATCCTTTGCGAAGTGGTCGCGGGAGTGGTTACGACCGCGGGGATATTAACAAGCGCGTTGAAGAACACCGGCAGGACGTTGTTGGTATCGTAATAATATTCGACCAGCATGGCCTGGATAATGTTGGTTTCGGATTCGGAGCCCAGCTTAAACGGCCAGTAGGTTTCAGCCAGGCCATCGGCATCAGTAGTAACCAGGATGCTGTCTTTCATCACCGTAACAAAACCGAGTTTCGGGTAACGATCAACGACGGTTAATTGGTTGGAATCATAGGGTTGGTCAATACCGCCATCAAGGTAGAATCCGGGTAAGCTATTATGCCCCCACCAGTTACCCTGCCCCTGATAAGAAAGCTCTATTGCCTGGTCCGAATAGACATTGTAGTTGTAGTTGTAAAAGATGTTATTATTGAAGAAGTGGTTCGGAACGGCGCACATCAAGTCTATGCCGTTCTGGTTAAGGTCAATTACGTTGTAGGAGAAATAATTATCCAGGGCACGGAAAATATCTATGCCGATTATGGAATTCTGGATGGTGTTTTCCAGAACCCGGTTATCGGTGCAGGGCAGGTTATCCTGTTCCAGCCGAATGCCCATACCGGCGCCATCGATGAAGTTGCCCTTGACAATGTTATGGGACGACTGGATGTTAATAGCGGTGTTATTGTCCCACATCGAATTATTGATAATCCGGGTGTAATCCGAACCGGTAACGCAGATGCCGTCGCCGAGGAAGAACATATTATGGGTCAGGGTATTATAGGGGCTGTTTTCCACGATAATACCGGTCTGCCACGAACAACTAAAATTATTGTTAGCCAGTATATTGTTAGATGAGCCGTTATAGAGCAATATCCCGTTGATGGTGCCGCAAGTCCAGTTATCGCTGACAACGTTGCTGATACTATTCCAGAGGGTTATACCTTCTGGATAATAACCTTGGGGCGGCGAATACCACTGATAGCTAAAAATATCATTGTAGTCAATGGAGCAGTTCCGGCTGTTTTCCATATAGATGCCGGTCTGGAAACTATAAATATCGATATTTTTGATGGTGACGCCGGTGCGGCCGTTAAGATAGATGCCGTAACCGGTGTTCAAGCTGGAATAGGGGCTGGTAATGCAGTGGCCATTACCGTCAATGGTGATGTTATCGGCGGCGACAACAATGTTATCATAAAGGTCCTGGGTTAGAACGGTATTCTGGGTGATATAAAGCGTGCTTTTCCGGGGCAGGATATAAACGTGGTGTCCGGCGGAAATATCCTGGACCCAGCTATGAACAGTATCGGTGATGTTGAACTTGCGAGCCAGGTAACCGTCCTGATAACAATAGTAAGTATCGGTAACGGAAGAATAGAACGGGTCCAGCCCGGAAATGGTCATATCCGCGGTAGCCGGCCCGCCGGTCTGCTGAACCGGCTGGATATGAATAGATATGGTATTAGTAACGGCATTTACGGACAGCTTGATTTCAGCGCTTGATGTTATCTTAAGACCGGATGAAACCGGATTATCCGATAGGATAAACTCGGTGCCGGTGGCTTCGTAAGGCAGGCTATAGCCATTATTGGCGTATTTGATTGATGGTTTAGACACAGCGCTGGAACCGCTATTGGCATTTTTATTAGCGTCGTAAATCATCCGGACTTGTTCCAGGAAAGGCGGGTCTTCAAACTGGCCGCCACCCTGAACGGCTTTATATTCAATACCTTTCCCGGCAACCGGCGAGCCGAATTTATCAGTCAAACTGGTCATGAAATAACCGGGTAAGTTAGTGCCGGCCAATCCTGATTGGTTATCACCGCTGATTTTGGTAAGCACAGCCGGGGTGCCGACAGTTACGGTAATATATTTAAACGCGGTGATGGCTGGATCTACGGTATCAGTCACATCAATTCTTTGGACACCGGGTTGGGCAAAGGCAAAGTCAGCAACCTGCTCAATTTGGCTGTTGAAAGTGATGGTTTTATCAGCCGGACCTGATGAACCTCCATTGGGACCGATAACTCCGGTCAGGTGCAGGTTGGCCGAGCCGGTAAACATAACCGGGCTATCCAACTTATCCACATATATGAATGTGCCCGAAATATTTTCACCGGCCTTGACCTGGTCAGGAACGTTGAGCAGTTCAATGCGATCAATGGGCGAAATAACCGCGCAATAAACACTGGCCAAGGTGTAAACAGACGCCCCAATCAAGTAATTACCACCATGATAAGCATTATCCAAAAACACCCATTGGCCTAAATCTGAATCATAGGCTATCATCCGAACATCCCATTCCGTACGCCGATATTGCTGAAGCAATGATGCGTCAAAAGGAATCTTTATGCTTATCGAAGACGATATGTTGATACCAACCGGCTGGAATTGGACTGCCTTAAGTAAAACCAAGTTATCAGGCAACGGGGGCACTTGCTGTGGTGTTGCGATAGCAAACCATGTTGGCTGGGTTATGGCACCGGGAATCCATATTTCCGCCCGGTAAAGCGAACTGTTTGCATCGGTTACAACCAAAGAATATTCCTGATACGGCTGGATAAGTTCAACCACGGCAGCATTCAATGCCAGATAGATATTATCCGAGAATCGGTTTATCGAACCAGCCCTATCTCGAGCTTCTACCCAAACGGTTTTGTCACCGCTTGTTGCCGTCAAAGTAAAAGCCATAACAGGTGAAAAGAGCTTCCATTCGCCCCAATTAACGCCATCCTCGCTGAAACGCACATCGGTAACACCGGAAAAATCAGTGAAACCCATAGTTACGGTTACATTGGTCGATGTTACGTATGGATTATAATTATTGATCATTATCCAACCAGCAGGCGGCGTTTTATCAATCATGAATTGTTTGGTTACCGGCACTGACCAGTTGCCGGCCGCATCCATGGCACGAACTGAGATATAATACTGACCATCGGCCATTGCCGGGAGTATCGCACCGATATCTTCGGTCTGGCTGTCAAATGGCGGCAGGGTCGCATACATCGGATAATGAGGACCATAATAATCAATCCAGTATTCAGCATAAACAATGGGCGAATTGGTATCGATAGCCGTGGCTAAAACAGTCGGATCGATATTAGACGGGTCAGGCGTAACGTTCAGGCTGGCAACGGGAATGACCGGCGACTCGGCATCCTTAATAAAATCGGCAAAAACTGTTTCGGACCAGTTGTTGGCTGCGTCCCGTACGCGCATATAGACCGTATGCGGGCCGTTGGTCAAGCTTAAAATACTTATTGGAGAATTGAAGCTTTCATACAAACTGCCAAACAAGCCATCCATTGGGGTCAGCTGAATAATGCCGTTGGCCTGGGAATCTATCCAGTATTCGGCCTGACTGATACCGGTCAGGTTATCGTTAGCATAACCGTTCAAAACAATATTAGCAGTGGCATAATAAAGCGTCACGTTCATGTTTACCATAGGCAAAGTGGCATCCTTAACAAAATATCCGGTCGCAAATGCTGACCAGTTGCCGGCCGCATCGCAGGCACGGATAAATATGGTGTGCGAACCGTCGGCAATGCCCTGCAATGCGTCTGTTGCGATAAGATTTTCGTTAGGATTATCAAAGATGCCGTCCGCAGCAGACATTTGGAACCTGTCGGTCTGGGCATCTATCCAGTATTCGGCCTGGACTATATTGGTAAAGGTATCAATAGCGTTTGCAGTTATAGTTATTTCACCATTGGCCGGGTTGGGCAGAACCACCGGGATTGAAATCCCCGGTTGAGTAGTATCCTTGATAAATGTGGCCTGCGCAGGAATCGACCAGTTACCGCCTGCATCCATGACCCGGACATAAAGAACGTGCATACCGTTTGCCAGGCTGTTCGTAGGAATCGAATAGGAGAAATTCTCAGTCAGACTGTTAAACAAACCGTCAATCGGGATAATCTCAACTTTACCATTGGACTCGGAATCTATCCAGTATTCTGCCCTGGTTATATTGGTATATGTATCCGTAGCCGTGGCGGACAGGTTAAGAGAATAGATGCTGGTCGGGTTGGTCAATAAACTGTTTATTGTAACACCCGGCGGCGTCATATCCACGGTGAAACTATCCGTTATCACGGTTGAATATTGTAAATTGATGGTGTCAACGGTCTGCATGGTAAAATTATAAACACCTTCAGTCAGAGCCATCGGCCAGGTTTTCCATTTTCCGCTTAAAGGCTCGACCTCCACTGGAGTAGCTGGCATGTAATAATTTTCAACCTGAACCTGGTAGCCGTAGCCCTTGGCCGAGGTGCCTTCGAGCGTGTAGGGCGTGCCGGTAACCACCCTGGCTGAGGTCATGATCGGCGGTGGCAGGATATCGTAGAATGATTTTACGGTAAAGAAGACAGGAATAACTTCCGGAATCAAAGGATTAATGCCCCGGGCATAGGCCTGGATGACGCAGGTATCGTTGCCCAGTTCGCCCAGTTTGAATGGCCAAAAAGCAACGGCATCGCCCATAGTACCGACAGTCACAGCACAGCGGTTTTGCATAACCACAACATGATTTCCCTGGGCGTAGCTGTCCACCACATCAGACCGGTTGGAATCTCCGCCCGGAATAAAATAAGGTGAATAGTCATGACCCCAGTAGTTACCCTGGTTATTGAACGATAATTCGGTAGCCGTATCAGACCATACGTTACGGGTATAATTATAGAAAAAGTTATTCTGAAAAACGTAATTATTGGAGGAATTCGACAGGTAGAGCCCGTAATAATTCGAGTTGGCGGTGTTATAGCTGATATAGTTAGAATCAGAGTTTTCCAGGTAAATGGCCGCCTGGTTGCTGTTTTGCATGGCGTTTTCGGCAATCTGGTTATGGCGCGGGTAATAGATAGCTGGCCACGAATTAAATGGCTTGACCTGAACGGCAGATCCGGCGCAGTTATTGATGATATTGCCGCGGATGCTGTTATCGGACGCACCCCATATATCCATAGCCACTGAATTATTGGAAAAGGTATTATTGGCGATGGCATTGCCGGTGCAGGGAGCGTACAGGCATATACCCCGTCCGTTGGTCAGCGTGTTGTTGGCCACGGTATTACTGTTCGCATTGATAAACCATATCCCATCCATTCCGCCTGACTTAAGGGTAATTTCGTTGTTGGTCAGGATGTTTGAAACCGCATCCATACAAACATGGATACCGCTGCTGGTATTCCAAATCCTGTTATTATTGACCGTGTTGCTGACAGATCCGGTGAACTCAATTCCATAAGTTGAGTAATACCCACCGATAGCGTCTATAATGCGGTTGTTGAGGAACTTGTTATTCCCGCCGCCATCACACCAAATACCAACCTGGAAGTTATAGATGTAAAAGTTTTTGATGGTGACATTGCTGTGCCCGTTAAGATAGATGCCGTAACCGGTGCCCGGCATAGGGCTGGTAATGGCGTGGCCGTTGCCGTCGATGGTAATATTGTCGGCGGTGACGACAATATTATCCATTATATCTGCTGTCAGGATGGTGTTCTGTCCTATTTCTATCGTGCCCCTGGCTGCCATGAAATAAACGTGGTGCTTGGCGCTGAGGTCCTGGGTCCAGCTGAGCTTCTTCCTAGTATCAAATGATTTCTGGAATGCACCATCCTGATGGGAGTATATGGTATCGGTGGTCTTAAAGAAATCGCCGATGCCGTTGATGGTGATATCGGCCTGGCCGGCGGAACCAGTAACCGGCTCGATATGCAGAGACACAGTGTTAGCCACGGCCGTGAGCCAGAGATGTATCGGCTGGCTGGAGGTAATCTTGAGATTAGGCGAAACGGGGTTATCCTTGATCCGGAATTCGGTGCCGGTGGCTTCATAAGGCAATTGATATCCGTTGGATTTGGGTTGTTCGGATTTTACCGGGGCCTTGGGGGTTTTACCTTTGTTGGCATTATAAGCCTTTTCTAATTCTGATTTGGACGGCGGGTCGGCAAAAAGGCCGCTGCCTTTGATGACCTGGAACTCGATGGTGGACATCTCAGGAACCGGGTTGCCGAAAGCGTCGGTCAAACGAACGCTAAACCGATCTGGCAACATGGTATTAACCAGTCCCTGCTGATTGTCACCGCCGGTCTTTGCCACCAGCATCGGAGCATTTGTAATATTGACGGATTTGTTATCCATAAATATCATCGGGTTGGCCACATCGCTTGCGTAAATACCTTGCATACCAGGCGCTACGAAAGCAAATGTGGTGGTAACTTCCGACGTATCGTTAAACTCCAGATTGTAGGTGGGTGTCAGAGGCTGACAGTTCTGGTCTATGGCCGGCCCCATCAGCGTAATCATCACGGTCCTACCGGTGACCGTAACCGAAAGATTCTGGGCATCAAGATACCTGACAGTCGCAAATATCCACTGGCCGACCATGGCCTGGACCGGGACGTTGGTGATTTCCAACCGGGCTATCGGATGAAAAACCTTGATATTTATCGTTTGGAAATCGAATAATCCGTTAGCCGTAGCCTTAAAGGTCACGTCATAACTGCCCTCTTGCCAACTTTCCGGCGTCCAGTTGAAAATGCCGGTATTCGGGTCTAATGCCGCGCCAGGCAGATTCGGCTCCATCGAATAAGTTACGAAATCGCCATCCGGATCTACAGCTGATACTGTAAAGGTCAGGAACTGGTTTGCATCCATGCTTTGGTTACCCGGCGATGCCAATACCGGCGCCCGGTCCACGTTATTAACGGTTATGGTTATAGTTTTACTGTCCGACAGGCCGTTGGCCGTGGCCATAAGTGTCACATCATAACTGCCGGCCTGGGTATAATCAGGTGCCCAGGAAAATATGCCTGTAACCGGATCCAGGCTCGCACCGGCCAGCATCGACATCATTGAATAGGCTATCGTATCACCGTCCGGATCAGCAGCTGTTACAGCAAAGGTTAATGACTGCCCTTCATCTACGGCTTGGTTGCCCGGGAAGGCCAACACCGGCGCCCTGTCTATATTATTCACCGCTATGGTCATAACCCTGGTATCGCCAAGAAGGTTGCTTAAAGCACTAAACGTTATCTCATAACTGCCTGCCTGGGTATAGTCGGGCTGCCAGTAGAACTCACCGGTAGCAGGATTCAAAACAGCGCCTGCTGGAGCAGGCGGATCCATCGAGTAGGTCACGACATCACCATCCGGGTCCGCAGCAAAAATAGTAAATATCAGGATCTGATTTTCATCCACGATTTGGTTACCCGGTATGCTTAAGGCCGGCGCCTGGTCCACGTTATTAACGGTTATGGTTATGGTTTTACTGTCCGACAGGCCGTTGGCCGTAGCCATAAATGTGACATCATAACTGCCGGCCTGGGTATAATCAGGTGTCCAGGAAAATACGCCTGTAACCGGATCCAGGCTTGCACCGGCCAGCATCGACATCATTGAATAAGCTATCATATCGCCATCAAAATCTGTAGCCGACAACGCAAAGATCAGGGACTGGTTTTCATTTACGGCCTGGTTACCGGGCGAAACCAATACCGGCGCCTGATTCACATTATTTACCGTAATAGTCACGGTTTTAGTATCTGACAGGTTATTAGTTGTAGCCTTAAAGGTCACTTCATAACTGCCGGACTGGGTATAATCCGGCGTCCAGCTTAATTCCCCGGTATCGATATTAAAGAATACTCCTGTCATGATCGGCATCATGCTATAGACGATAACCTCCCCATCCGGATCAGTCGCGGACAGGATAAAGGTCAATGAATTGCCCTCATTAACAGCCTGATTACCCGGTGATAACAAAACCGGGGCCCTATCCACATTATTTACCGTTATGGTAACAATCTTGGTGTCTGACAGATTTTTGGCTGTGGCTCTGAAGATTACTTCATAGCTCCCGGCCTGATCATAACCAGGTGTCCAGTTAAATATGCCGGTTGATTCGTCCAATACCGTATTAACAATTGCAGATGTCATTGAGTAGGTTATGGCATCGCCGTCCGGGTCTGTGGCTGATAATGCAAAAGTCAATAACTGGTTTTCATTTACGGTTTGGTTACCGGGCGAAGCCAGAACTGGAGCCCTGTCTACATTATTGACTATAATAGTCGTTGTTTTAGTATCCGACAAAGCATTAGCTGTAACCTTGAAAACTATTTCATAACTCCCAGACTGGTCATAATCCGGCGTCCATGAAAAGATACCGGTAGCAGCATTTAAATCAGCTCCGGCCGGTGACGGCGCCATTGAGTAGGCTATGGCATCACCGTCCGGGTCTGTAACCAGTAATGTAAAAGTCAAGAGCTGGGTTTCATTAACAACCTGATTACCCGGTGAAACCAATACCGGCGCCCTATCCACGTTAGTTACCGTTATCGTTATAACTTTGGTGTCGGTCAAAAGATTGGCTGTGGCCGTAAATGTCACCGCATAACTGCCGGCCTGGGTATAGTCAGGCGTCCAGGCAAATACGCCGGTCGCCTCATCCAATGTCGCGCCGGTCGGCACCGGAGTCATTGAATATGTTATGCTGTCCCCGTCCGGGTCGGTTGCAGACAATGTGAATGTCAGAAACTGGTCCTCGTTCACGCTCTTATTGTCCGGAGAAACTAATACCGGCGCCCTGTCCACGTTATTTACCGTGACAGTTACGGTTTTTGTATCTGACAAACCGTTGGCTGCAGACTTGAAGGTTATTTCATAGATACCGGCCTGGGTATAATCAGGTGTCCAAATAAATTTACCCGTATCGGCATTAAGTACTGTGCCTGTTATAACCGGTATCATACTGTAAACAACCGTATCCCCGTCCGGATCCGTAGCAGACAGTGTAAATGTCAGCAACTGATTCTCATTCACGTTCTGGTTGCCCGGCGAAGCCAGAACCGGAGCCCTGTCTACGTTATTTACCGTGATAGTTACGGTTTTGGTATCTGACAGACTATTGGCTGTGGCCTTGAAGGTTAGTTCATAGCTGCCTGATTGAGTATAGTCAGGCGTCCAGGTAAATACACCGGCATTTAACACCGCACCGGTCGGTACAGGCACCATTGAGTAAGTTACCGCATCGCCATCCGGGTCTGTGGCAAACAGAGTAAAAGTCAGGAGCTGGTTCTCATCAACAGCTTGATTGCCAGGTGAAACCAGTACCGGCGCCCTGTCCACGTTATTCACCGTTATAACCACGGTTTTGGTGTCTGACAGGCTGTTAGTTGTGGCCTTAAAGATTACTTCATAACTGCCTGCCTGGGTATAGTCAGGCGTCCAGGCAAATACGCCGGTCGCCTCATCTAATGCCACGCCGGTCGGCACCGGAGTCATTGAATATGTTATGCTGTCCCCGTCCGGGTCTGTAGCTGACAGCGTAAAGGTCAGGAGCTGGTTCTCATTAACGCTCTTATTTCCCGGAGAAACAAGCACCGGCGCCCTGTCTATGTTATTTACCATTATGGTCACATTCTTGGTATCAATTAATCCGTTGGCTGTGGCCTTGAAAGTCACTTCATAGCTGCCGGCCTGGGTATAATCAGGCGTCCAGGTAAATACGCCTGTCGCGGCATCCAGCGTCGCCCCGGCTAAAGCAGGAGTCATTGAATAAGATATGGTATCGCCGTCCGGGTCTGTAGCTGACAGCGTAAATGTCAGGAACTGGTTCTCATTTACAGTTTTATTGCCAGGTGATGTCAAAACCGGGGGTCTGTCCACATCGCCTACCGTTATGATTATCACCTTCGAATCCGTTAATCCATTGGCCGCGGCAACAAAGGTCACTGTGTAATTACCGGTCTGGCCATAGTCCGGCGTCCAGCTGAACACTCCTGTTGCGGTATCCAGCGTCGCGCCGGCCGGGACAGGCGCCATTGAGTACGCTATGGTATCACCGTCCTGGTCTGCGGCTGATAATGTAAAGGTGAGCAACTGGCCTTCATTAACAGCCTGGTTGCCCGGAGAAACCAATACCGGAGCCCTGTCCACGTTATTCACCGTGATAGTTATGGTCTTGGTGTTTGACAGGCTGTTAGCCGTTACCTTAAAGGTTACTTCATAGCTGCCTGATTGAGTATAGCCAGGTGTCCAGGAAAATACGCCTGTTGAGGCATCCAACATCGCACCGGTGGGCACAGGAGTCATTGAATACGTTATGCTGTCCCTGTCCGGGTCGTTTGCGGACAGGGTGAATGTTAAAAGCTGGCTTTCGTTCACGGTTTGGTTGCCGGGCGAGGCTAATACAGGAGCCCTATCCACATTATTAACTATTATTGTTATGGTCTTGGTGTCTGACAGGCCGTTGGCCGTAGCATTAAAGGTAACTTCATAACTGCCGGCCTGGGTGTAATCAGGCGTCCAGATGAATTCACCGGTATCGACATTAAGCGTTGCGCCTGATATGACCGGCGTCATACTATAGACAACCGCATCTCCATCGGGATCAGTGGCGGATAGAGTGAAGGTCAAAAGCTGGCTCTCATTGACAGCCTGGTTTCCGGGTGAAACTAAAACCGGTGCCCTATCCACGTTATTCACTATTATTGTTATGGTCTTGGTATCTGACAAGCCGTTGGCCGTTGCCTTGAAGGTTACTTCATAACTGCCGGCCTGGGTATAATCAGGCGTCCATGAAAATACGCCTGTTGCGGCATCCAGCGTCGCACCGGCCGGAACAGGCGCCATTGAATAAGTTACAGCGTCACCATCCGGGTCTGTGGCTGACAGCGTAAAGGTCAAAAGCTGGCTTTCATTGACAGCCTGATTGCCGGGCGAAGTTAATGCCGGTACCCTGTCTACGTTATTCACCGTTATGACCACGGTTTTGGTATCTGACAAGCCGTTGGCTGTGGCCTTGAATGTCATTTCGTAGCTACCTGACTGGTTATAATCCGGTGTCCAGGAAAAGATGCCTGTGGTCGCATTTAAATTCGTTCCGGTTGGGGTCGGCGCCATGGAATAGGTTATGGCATCGCCGTCCGGGTCAATCGCTGATAGCGTAAAAGTCAAGAGTTGGTTTTCATTGACAGTCTGGTTTCCGGGCGAGGTCAATACCGGCACCCTGTCCACATTATTTACCGCAATAGTTACAACCTTGGCATCGGTCAGGAGATTGGCTGTGGCCGTGAATGTTATGGTGTAATTACCTGCCTGAGTATAATCAGGCGTCCAACTGAATACTCCTGTGGCTGAATCTAATGTCGCGCCGGTCGGCACCGGGGTCATTGAATAACTTACCGCATCACCATCCGGATCTGTGGCTGATAATGTAAATGTCAGGAGCTGGTTTTCGTTCACGGTCTGGTTGCCGGGCGAAGTTAATACCGGAGCTCTGTCTACATTATTTATCGTAACAGTTACAGTCTTTGTGTCCGAAAGTCCGTTAGCCGTTGCCTTGAAGGTTACTTCATAACTGCCGGATTGGGTATAATCTGGTGTCCAGGTAAACACCCCGGCATTTAACACTGCGCCGGTCGGTACAGGCGCCATGGAATAGGTTATGACATCTCCATCCGGATCTGTCGCGGACAGATTAAAGGTCAGAAGCTGGTTTTCATCCACGCTTTGATTTCCCGGAGAGACCAATACCGGAGCCCTATCCACATTATTCACTATTATCGTTATGGTTTTCGTGTCTACCAGGCTGTTGGCTGTGGCCTTTAATGTCACTTCATAGCTGCCAGACTGGGTATAATTTGGTGTCCAGGAAAATACGCCTGTAGTGGCATTTAATGTCACACCGGTCGGCACTGGGGTCATTGAATAAGTTATGGCATCACCATCCGGATCTGCGGCTGACAGTGTAAATGTCAAGAGCTGATTCTCATCTACGGTCTTATTGCCCGGTGAGGCCAGAACCGGCGCCCTGTCCACATTGTTTACTGTGATAGTTACGGTCTTGGAATCCGACAATCCCTTGGCGCTTGCGGTAAAGGTTACCGTGTAACTGCCGGCCTGGGTATAATCAGGCGTCCAGGCAAATGTGCCTGTAGTTGCATTTAACGACGCGCCAGCAGGCAAATTGGTCGCGCTGTATGTTATGGCATCACCGTCTGGGTCTGTGGCTGATAATGTAAATGTCAGGAGCTGGTTTTCATTAACGCTTTGGTTGCCCGGTGATGTCAAAACCGGCGGATGATCCACCGCAAAGGTAAACGACCATGCGCCTGAAGGCTGGCTTGTATTCCCCACCCCATCACGCGCCCTGATCCGCCAATACCAGGCGCCTTCGGCCAGGGTTTCAGGCGTGAGTTTATAGGTGGCTGATGCGATATCTGTTTTGATGATGACATTCTGGGTAAAACCAGAGTCTGACGCTATTTCTAATATGTAAGTAACCGGCGTGGAGGGGTCAAAAACCGCCTGCCAAGCAAAGGTCGGCTGGTTTGTGCCGATAATCGCGCCGTTTAGCGGGCTGAGCAGGGCCGGCACCGGCGGCGGAGTCGTGTCAGATCCGCCAGTGACAACGGTAATCATTCCCCAGAGAATATTACTGATACCAACAATCTTAATTTCTTTTATACATTGGTTATGATCTTCTTTTTTATCCTGTTCACCCGGCTTGCTGGCACATTTATCGTGCAATATCCTCTTTCGGATAAGCTCCCCATAAACAGAATAATTATAGACTCCTTCACCGGCGGGGTTATTGGCCTGGTCCAACCCATTCCATGATTGCTGAATCGTAACGAAGAAATAGTTATTTTCACTTTTCCCAGGCGGGGTTATCCCGGTTTCGTCGGTTATCTTCCGGACTATTGCGCCGGTTACCGTATCGGTGATGGTCCAGGTATAGCGGACAAAGAATTCGAACTTTTCGCCGGCCGCACCCTGGCTGCCCAACACGTCCGAACGCCTGACCCGGAACTTCCCGGTCATGGTCACGGCCTGGTGCTCCGCGATATTAAACGGGTCGGGACTGTCGGACACCTCATCCAGAATGATTTTTCTGTTTTCCAGCATGCCGGGATTGGGCTCGGAATTATTTTTAGCCGGTTGGGCAGGGACGGATTTATCCTGAGGGAGCGTATAACCGCTGGTACTATAAAACAGGAAGACCGTAAAAATGATTACCTCTAAAACAGTCTTGACCAGCAAACCGGAAGTGAAACTGTGAGATGTGCGCTGCATACCCATCCCCTTTCTGTTTATTCAACGACGAATAAACGCTAAAGTACTCAGGTTTTTATGCGCAATGTTTAGTAAGAGAAAATTAATCGGCAAGGTTGTTTGAGAGTTATTAGCAAGCCCCCCGGTGACGATTCTTGGCAGAACGTATTGGGGTGAAAATAATAGTTTTTCGCTGCAATATACGTACGCGTTAGTAATAAGACCCTCCCCTCTCTCTGGACGCCCAGTCAACCTTCTAATGATTTCAAGTCAACATTTTAACGATAAAATATTGGCAAATTTCAAACTTTTTACATAACATTTTTCTGGCAGGAAAGTTTACAGAAGTTACAAATAAAAAAGGTTTATAGTTCTTATAAAGTACGAATCTACTACATACCACCCAGCATGCACGGAAACACCGAATTGTAACCAATTTTGTTGTTAAATTCACAATAGTGCTATAATAAGCCTATTTGAAAAATAAATAATAATTCCGCCCTGCTGGACACAATACTTAGTTATTAGGAGCCCATAAAATGATAGATTGGGGAAAATTGCAAGCATACCAAACAGCACCATGGAAAAGCTTTGAGGAGTTGTGTTACCAGGTAGCTAAAACTTTATATGACAATAAAGGTGAATTTACTCCTGTAGATGATAGTGGAGGTGGTGATGGGGTTGAATTCTACCTGACTCTTCCAAACGGAGACCAATGGGGGTGGCAAGCGAAGTTTTACCATCCGGACCTTCGACTTAATAGCAGCCGCAAATCTTCTATTATCGAGTCACTAAAAAAAG
>JBBAAP010000019.1 GCA_041658285.1 Candidatus Brocadiia bacterium | reverse complement strand
CCGCCGGCCGGGTATCCGATTTGCACCTTGCCTTTAATCTTAAAGACACCGCTTTCAACCGAAATATTCTGCCAATCAGTTGAGGTTATCCGTACTTTACACTGCGATGAATTTCTATCCCAGACCGGATTCCAGGTATAACTGTTGGTGCCGCTGACACTGCCATAAGAAGCCACAATCGGCGTGCCTTCCCACGAGGTACCGTTATATAATTCTATTTTGACATTAAAAGGCCCGCCGTTGGCAGTCCAGGTTATGGTGCGAGAGTCATCAACGGTCCATTCGCTGGTTGAGGTTGGAGACCCAACAGTCAATTTACCCTTGATATTGAAGGTAGACCCCTCCACTGCCCCGGCCGGATGCCCGGCATCGGCATCCGAAAACCGGAGATTAACATTACTTGATATGGCATTAGGTACCTGCCAGTCATAACTACCTGTCCCATCACCATTGGTATTAGCCGTCGCTATTGCCGTCCAAGTGACCTCGTCATTTATGTTATATTCTATCTTGATTTTGCTGACTGTGCCGGTATAGGTATAGGTTATCTGGTAGGTATTATCTACATAAAGCGTTTCTGTAGCAGTTGGGCTGCCCGCCGTGATATTACTCTTTATGCTAAATGCCGCTGATTCGGCCGTATTGGCCCGGTCAAATGCCGGATCTGGTTTTACCCGTATCTTGGCCCCGGTTGATATGGCATCAAACACACCGGCCGCCCAGAGGTAACTATTTATCCCGTTTATGCTGGTTACCGTGGTTATATCATACCAGGTAATCCCTTTATAATATTGCAGCGTCACATCTCCGATATTACCGATACCGGTCCAGTATATGGTCCGGTTGGTCTCGCCTACACCCCAAACCGACGACCCGTTAGGCGTGGTGACATTCAATGAACCGCGTACCTCGAGGTTAGCATCCGAATAATCCGAGGTGTCAGAGTAATTACTATCTATCACCTGCACCCGGATGGTCTTGCAAATATCGGCTAAAGCTCCGGGCACCTCCCACATATAGTTATATACCCCGGCCGCTCCGATGCTAGTGGTGGTTATCACATTCCACGGCCCGCCTGTGCCGTTGCGTGAATATTCCAGTCTTACCTGGCTTATTGATCCGGTTATGGTGTAGGTTATCGGATACCGGACCGGCTGATAGGTCACATCGTACGGATAATATACTTCGCTCCCATTCGGATTATTTACCTGTATCTTACCACGTATCTTGAACTCAGCTGACTCGCTGCTAACAGAATTATCACTGGTTTGAATAATCCGTATTTTCAAGTCATCACGAATTAAATTAGGTATAACCCATGCATAACTACCGGCACCAGGCGTGTTAGTGGCCGGAACTGAGGTAGTAATCGACTCCCACAAGCCTAATGGCTGATTCCAGTAATCAATATTAACTGCCGATATTGCACCATAAACATTCCAGATAATGCTTTCGCTGTCTCCCACCCGCCATTTAGTACTTGCGGTTGGTTGTGTCAGCTGCAGTCTTCCTTTTATTTCAATTATTGGAGAATATGCAGTAACCGTATTATCATTTGAAGCGGTTATACGCATCCTAAAAGTATTAGTTATGGAGTCCGGCACAGTAATAGTTAGTGCGGTGGTACCGTTGCCATTATTAGGATAACTTGTGGCTAAATTTGTCCAGGTTATACCATTAATGCTCCAGTCAACATTCACCAAACCAACAGAACCGTTGGTAGTCCAGGTTATCGGCCTTAATTCCTGAACACCCCAAACCGTCCCGGTTATTGGATAAGTAACGGCAAAACCACCGATAACTTTAAAGCTATTGCTGGTGGAAATAACGTCATTAATACCAGCGTCAGTCACATCGGTCACCCTGATTTTCGCAGCCGGAGCTAATGGGTTGGCGCTTATTTTGTCCGGCACGGTCCAGCCGTTATAGCTCCAAGTTGTAGTCGGTGCTAATGCATAATTAGTAATAATATTTTCCCATCCCGGGATTACTCCGTCATTATAATATTCTATTTTAATATTAGTAACAGCTGTTGATTTTGTCCCGCTTATAGTCGGAGCTTCCCCAACCACATAAATTTCCCCACCAGCAGGTTTGCCCACCTGCAATTTACCTTTTATCTTGAATGTGCCACTTTCAGCCGAAATATTCTGCCAGTCGGTTGAAGAAATCCTGATTTTGCTGGTGGAGGAAACTTTATCCGGAACGCTCCAGGAATACGAATTAGATGTTCCCGATATATTTGATGCATTTAAAGTTATTTCTGGAGTAACCCAGTCAGAACCGTTATTTGTTGAATATTCTATCTTTACCGGGCTAAAGGTTCCAACTGCAGTCCAGGTGATAGACTTACTATCCTGATAAGTAACAGCATCGCCTGATGTCGGAGAACCAACAATTAATTTACCCTTAATCAGGAATTGTGAAGATTTACCTTCAGCGGCCGGATGACCTGTATCAATATCAATAATTTTAACCTTGGCAGTTGAAGTAATAACATCCGGTACCTGCCAGCTGTATGAACCGGTACCGTCGCCGTTGGTGGTAGTGTCTTTGATATCAACCCAAGGACCGGCATCACCGTTGGCTGAATATTGTAATTTCACATTAGTAACCGTGCCAGTATAGGTCCAGGTAATCGGATAGGTTGTTGCCTGGTATGGCGTATTATAAACATACACCGATTCATTAAGAGCCGGTCGGCCGGCTGTAATTTTAGCTTTTATCTTAAACTGCTGAGACTCAGCTGCATCAGCCCGGTCAAGCACCGGACTTATCCTAATTTTTGCCGTCGAGGTAATCACGTCAGCAACGCCGCTTGACCATTGATATGAATTTTCTATACCGGCCGTAGTACCCGTTGTTGTAATTAATTGCCAGACAGCGCTGTTGTCCAGGTATTCAATATTAACATCACCGATGTTCCCGGTGACTTTAAACTTAATAATCCGGTTGGTATCACCCACCTGCCATTCATCACTGCTAAGAGGCTGCGTCACTTCTAATTTTCCCCTGATCTTAAAATCAGTCGGCTGCGATTTACCATAAACATTAGGATCGGCGCTGTCTGCTATTTTAATCCGGCAGTTATTGGAAAGAACACCCGGAACCTGCCAATTATAACTATATGTTCCCGGGGCGCCACAAGCTACAAGAACCGGATTAGGAGGCACGACTGTCGAATAACTGCCATTCTCACCGGTCGTTGAATATTCTAATTTAACAAACGGGACTGAGCCGGTAACTGTCCAGGTAATAGAATAAGTCGTCGGCTGGAAAGATGAGTCGTAGGCCAGATAAGTATCTCCGCCTATCGGATTATCAACCGTAACCGCGCCTTTAATCTTGAATGGATTATTTGACTCTGATTTAACCGTAGTGTCGGTAACATTTTCCACCCATACCCTTACATTAGAATTAGGATCCGGATTAAGGTCATCCGGAATTGTCCAGATTATTCCGCCGGTATTTGATATAGGTCCGGCTATTTTGACGGAACCGGAATCATCTCTATACCAAACATTAACATCAGATATAGTACCGGTTGTTGTCCAAGAAATAGCCGTGGTTTGATTAACCACATATTCCTGCCCGGCCACCTGGCCCGGATGAGTAGTCAGCGCCAATTTACCTTTTATAGCAAAGTTGGAATTCGACGTATCCAACACCTCGAAATACGGCCCGTCATCGGCATCGGTAATCTTTACCCGGCAATTCGGGGAAATGGCATCAGGTATCGGCTCCCACAGGAAACCGCGAATACCACCGCCCAGGTCGTTGCCGGTAGTCGACGCACTAATATTACCTGGCCAGGTTGTCCCTCCGTCGGTCGAATATTTTATCTGGAAGTTGATAATACCCCCCACCTTGGTCCAGGTAATAACATTACCCAGGTCGCTGACGTAAAGCGTTTCGCCGCCATTAGGTTGACCGACCGTTATCTTCCCGCCAATCTTGAATCCCGTATCAGATTTATCTTCTGCATAAGGCACACCGACATCTATGGTTTTTATCCTTACTTTTACATTATATGCTGCGGCCAGTGTGGTTGTCACGGGTATACTCCAAATATAACTGCCGGCGCCCGAAGAATTGGTAATGGACGAAACTATTATATTAATATCCGAATTAAAATCATCCCTGGAATATTCCAGCCTGACATATCCAGATTCGCCTTTGGTATTCCATGAAATAGTTTGATTGGTACCTACTGTCCAGGATATAGCCGTATTGGGTGACTGTATGGTAAACCCGCAACGCACTGTAAAATTGGCGGAATCATCCAAAGGCGACCCATCGTCGCTTTCATATATCCTTATTTTGCCGGAAGAAGATATATCGGTTGATTGCGGGGTCCAAAAATAGTTGCCGTCATTAGCTTCGTTTGAAGCCAATGTTATCGTATCATCAAACAGCCCGCTTTTTGAATATTGTAGTGTAACATTCCCTACCGCGCCTAAACTAGTCCAGGAAATGCTATACGGCACGTCTACAATCAACTCTTCGCCGGAAATCGGGGCTTCAACAGTTATTGATTTTGAGGAAACCTCTTTTATCTCAAACTGGTTGTTTGATACATCCCAAACATTGGAATCCTGCAAAGAAGTTATCCGAGCATAACAGGTAGTGGAAACCGGCGCAGTTACCGTCCAGGTATAAACACCCAGCGAAGCATCTACGGTGCTGGTTATTTCTTCCCACGACCCGATTAAACCGTTTCTGGAAAGCTCTATCTTAACCGTGGATACCGCTCCTTTTTTAGACCAGCTGAATTGTCTTTCTTCACCCAAGGACCATGCTTCGCTGCCATTAGGGTAAGTAACCTCAACCGCTTGGTCCGACACCTTAATCTGGTCAAGGGATACATATTCTATGCCATTGGAAACAAGAAACGATTTAAAATAGAAATTCCCTGTCTGCCCACTGCCATCCGGATTAAATGTGTATATATTGGCATTAACCGTCGTAGCGGTTGAAGACATGGCCGAAGAAGTGGCTTCTTCCCAAGCCGGGGTGCCGGTATTGTACCAATACCATTTATTGGTTGTCGGATAATCCGGATGTGAAATCTGGTAGCGGATATTATCGCCTGTAGCAGAACTGCTTCCCCTGGTTTCAATGAACCCGGCCAGTCCGCTATATGCCCAGCCCTTGGTGTCGGCAATCCTGACCCAAGGTGACTGATTGGAGTAATATGATTGATGGGTCAGCTTCAGTAGATCAAACCTGGGCGGGTAAAGCGGGTTAGCCGTTTCAAAATAAGCCCGGTATTTTATGGCCCGGCCAACCAATCCTGATGTCCCGCTGATGGCTTCGTTTGAGCCGATTGTAAAATATGTGCCATCATTATTATAAGGCCCAACCCAGGAACCGTAACCGCCGCCATCTTTAACGCTAACCCTTAGTTTAAGCGAAGTAATGCCTTTTTGGTACCTGGAAAGTATTTCGTTAGATTGGAGCGGTCGCCGGTAAACAGCTACTTCATCTATCTGCCCGTTAAAGTACCATTCGCCTTCCTGATCTGAACCAATCCAGAGCGCATCGCTGCCGTTATAAATCGTTCCAGAACAATTAACGGGGTCACCTGATTCCCCGTCTACAAACACTTTTATGGCTGTGCCGTCATAAACACCGACAACATGATGCCAGTTATCGTCCGAAACAGTTCGTGCTGAAGGCCCGTACGCCACGCTTGATTTACCTGATCCGTCTACCGATACCCAACAGGCCGGCCGGTTATCACTCTCTATATAAAAACGAAATTCTAATGTTGTTCCAGCACCCTTGGCAACAATTGTCTGCGGTAATATTGTGCTGCTCTTAATCCAGGCCTCCACGGTTAATCCGGCTGAAGTCCATGCATAAGCACTATTGTCCTGAATTACCACTTTATTATTGAATCCATTAAACCAGCCGGAGTAAGCTCCGAATTTGGCATCGCTGGTAAAACTGCATAAAGTATTGGCCGTATCGGTTGTGCCGCCGAATTCGTCAACATAGTTATTATTAAGGTGCCAGAGACCGGCCATTTCCGTACCTGCTTCAGCCGTTAACTCATCACCGTAGCGCTCCCGCTCCGCCCAAGAAATATTATCCCAGCGGACATAGCCGTTATTAGGTGCGGTAATCTCACCTGAGGTATAATATGTCTGATCCTGATGATATCCGATATATGCCTTGTTAAATAAGGACACCTCATCTATTAAACCCTTAAAATATCTGCCATATTGACGGTCTGCACCGATGAATAATGGATTAGAAGAAGAATTCATAATAAAATTTGCTTGAGCGCTTTGCGATTCTATCAAACCGCTCGTATTGAAAATATTAAGGTATAGCTTACGGTTGATGCTCCGGTCATAAACCGCCTGGATATGATACCAGGTATTAGCATTAAAAGTTTTTGTCTTTGAGGCAATCAAACCTTTGGGTTGATAATAAAATAAATCATAGGGTTCGCCGGAGGTTATGGCCACAGAAGAAGTAGCATTATAAAGAGCGGAGCCAAATCCAAGATATAATCTGCCCATATATTCACCTGCGCATTTAAGGGTTCGATATCCGCTAGCCATATTATAGAGGTCATCATCTCTGGTCCAGTTTACGCCATCAGTCGTATACCATAACTGGCAGTCTCCGGCTGCTGTGCCCAAACCGGCGTATAATTTACCAGCATATGTAAACATCGTATAAATACCTTCAAAGGTACCGATACCGCCAATCTGATTATACTTATAAAGCGTCCAGGTCCCGGAATCGCCGGAAGAAGAAACAGCATAATCTGCCTCGCCGCTTGCGTTACCGGCAAAACCAACATATATCTTTCCGTTGTAACCCACTATAGAAGTAAGGCAATTTAATTGCTCTGTAACGGAAGGATCATATACGGCAGCTGGAACAACCAATGCGGTAGGCGGGGTATCCCAGCGATATAAAATTGCCTCGTCTGTATCCAGACCAGTCCCGATATAAAGTTTATTATTAAATACATAAAGACTTTCGGTTGAATCATCACCCCCCATGCCATTGACAACCTGCGTCCAAGTACCTGCCGAATTGATATAAAACATATCAGAATCAGAGTTATTGCTGTACCCCGTACCGGCATAAAGGTATTCGGTACCAGCATTATTCCAGGTGACCAAAGAAAAAATCCCTTCATATGTACCCGGGCTTGCAGAAATACTCCAGTTAGCGCCGTCAAACACGGCTAAATCACCGTCGCCAGCCGTCGCGCTTCCCAACCCGCAATAAAGTCTGTCATAACAAACAGTCATGCACGGAACCCGGGTATAAGTTCCACCCGGGCTGTAAGCAAGACTCCAACCGAGGCCATCATAAACATAAATCCTCGCATCACCGGCTGCATTCCCGGATACGCCGACGTATAATTTTCCCCTATAAGCTAAGATAGTCTCTACCAACTCAGAAAAAAACGGGGTTGCAGATTGAAGGTTGGCGCTTGCATACTTGAAAACATTATCCTTTTGCCAACTGCCCTTGCCCGTAACATCCTGTAGCTCATAAAGGAAACTACCCGATTTGTTATCCCACCATAATTTATAACCATCCTTGTCCAACAGCGTCATAGACGGTGCCAGTTGCGTGGGCAAACCCGTGGCATCAAGCGCAATGGTCGGATATATCCACATCTCTGCAGTATGGTCATACTTGAAAGCGATATTGGCATTATGGGCAGCGGTCAAGTATTGGGTAGTCCCGTTCAACTGGATAGAGAGAGTATTAAAGGGCGTTAACGCAACCACTGTGGTGCTGTATACCGGGCTATTAACCAGGGTAGCCTGATTATTTACACCGTCAGTGGAAGAATCGTTAGTATTGTTTTCTAATCGCCAGAGTGCCGTAAGTCCTGATTCCGAACCGCCCCGGGCGGCAGTCAAATCGGTCCGGGATTTAACGGTAATATAATCTGTCTGGTATTGGGTCATATTACGACGGCTGGTACCCCAAGGATTTGTATAAATCTGTTCCGGGTCAAATTCGACTGCCTGGTTGCCATCATCTGTTTTGTCCGCCGGGCTGGCCGGACCGGAAATTACAACAGTTTTGAGCATAGGCATGGCTCCGCGGTTACGGCTTTCCAGGATAGCCCGGTACTGGAAATACTGTCCGGTTATCCCAGGGTTTACCGAAGGCGCTAAAGAAGAATTAATAATATCCGCGGACCAGGCCGGGGATGAATCCGTCCAGGAAGAGGTTACCGTGTTACTTGCCCTGACCTGAAATTTAACACCTAATCCCCTTTCGTAGCGTGATAAAATCTCGGACTCGGTAAGCACCCTGTTTTTATAAAGAATTAATTCGTCTATTTTGCCGGTGTAATATTGAGCTGCTTCAGCCGCCCTGCCCACAACCATTTGCGCGGCAGTATCAACACTGCCTGCCGGATTATCCAAATACGCCCTGTTCTGAAAAATACCATCCACATAAATAGCTATGCGGTCCACCTCCCGATAAGCCACAATATGGTGCCATTTATCATCATTAATAGCCTTGCCTGCCGATAAGTATTGCAGGTAGTTGGCCGCAACACTCAATTCGGAATCCCAATCCTGCATAATAATAGCCAAATATGGCTTACCCGCACTCCCACCATCAGAATTAAGGCCTAATTCCCAGCCTAGGCTGGAATCAACAGGTGTTCCACGCTTCCCGATAATTACAGCTTGGTTAGCGGTTGAGGTCTTTATCCAACACTCCACACTAAAACTATCCTGGCCGAAATTGAGCGATGCTGGTCCGGATGCCCGGGTCATATAGGCCGTGGTACCGTTAAAGTAGACCGACTGATTATATAGACCTTCGCCATTTGTATCAGTAGGAAGAACACCTGAAAGAACAGCGAGGTTATTAGTCAAGGTATTGGCATAGGTTGAGGAATCTGCCGTGATACCCGGAGCGGTATTAAAATGATATAAAGCTGAAATAGTGGCCGTAAGCGCGGCTGTTGTTTCTGCAGTTTCCGCCCTTTTGTCGGTCCAGGCAATATCTGTCCAACTTGAACCTGCAACCGTAGAATCAAATATACGGGACATAGCTGTACCACTGGCCACCCCTGTAGTAGGGTCAAGGTTGCCATAACCGCCGTTGGCGGAGTTAGCCAACCGAAGGTATTTTTCCACCCCGGATGGCGAGGTAAGATACAACCCGTAATCCGAACTGCCAGCATCGTATTCCGCCTTGGTTTCGCGGGTATAAGTAATCCCCGGATGCACCGTCAGGCGGGCTATGCCGGTAGGCGAGATAATCTCGATATTCTGAAGCCCGGAAATAGCATCTGTTGTCGTATCCAACGTATAAGGCAGGGGTTCAGGTTCAGGCGGTCCAAAGTACCAGTTATTGCTGGCTGTATACGCCACCAAAAAGGCGACGAATACCAGGCCGAAACCCAGAAGTATAAACTTCAGGGTTCGCCACGAATTGTTGTTATTTAACATATTTTTTATTCCTTTTTTCCCCTCTCTGCCCATATTGTAAGCAATCGCCGTGCCAGGCCTTCCTCTAAAGTGTGAGAAGCACTAAATCCGAAGCCCGAAATCCGAAATAATAACAAAATTCCAAAGACCAAATGACTAAAACGTATTATTTTGAAGATTGGGTTATTATGTTATTAGAAATTGTTTAGAATTTAGATATTAGGAATTAGAACTTCTCTTTAAAAGAGGGTTCATTTGTTACCCAATAGTAACGTTTTTTACTATTTCGTAATGGTAACAAACCTCCGTATTTTTCTGGAACAATGGCCTAAAATGGCCCCAAATCCGCATTAAATAATGATTCAGCCTGTAAAAATACAAAATAGAGGGGGTGGTATGGTAGTAGAAGGAGAGTGGTAGGAGTATAAATCTGAAGTCGTAAAACACGCCTCCCTATCCGGTAAGCCACGGCTTCTGGTCTGGCATCCTAGTCTGGATGGGCTAAAAGCTAAACTCCCCCCAAAATTTTCCTGATTTAAATCGGCAAAATGAATGGAGGGGGGGATACCTCACTCCCCTTATGACTACTCTTACGATCTGTGGTCATAAGGAATAGCGCCTGTAATATAAATAAACGGCGTCTCTGATTAAAACAGGCACCGTTCATTATTATCTTACTGTCTTATATTAATGATAAGGATTGGCATCGGATTGATAATCAAGCGGCATCTGTTTGGTAATCAGGTCGTATACGGAATACAAACAAAAGCTATCTCTTATAATCTTATTGTCTTACACAGAGTATAAGGGGCGGCATCGATTATCAAACTAAACCGTATCGGTTGATAAAAGACTACGGTATGTCCAAATAAAGCTAAAACCCCTGTCCCATTAGAGGTGTCGCCTCTAACAAGGTAAAAGTCCTATTTTACTCTGCTACGGGTTTACCTCATCCCGCCCCTGGGGTCTTTTAACCGTTTCTGGCATCCTTCAACCCACTTTTCCACCTTTGAGCGGTCCGGGGAATCAGCCGGGGCCAATTCTAGGTATTTGCTATAAGCGCTGATTGCCATTGATGGGTTATCCAGAAATTCGTCATAGACCAAGCCCATATTGTAATAAATGGCCGGGTCCTTGGGGGAAAGCGTCTTGGCCTGCTCGTACGACCTGATGGCTTCTTCAAACATCCGGCTCTTTACATACGCCTCGGCCAGGTTGTAATGGAAGGCTGACCTTTCTTTGGTCATAGTCTCTTCCATAAACTTAACTTTGTCATTGGCTTCTTTAAGCCGTTTTACGTAGTCAGTTTCCCTTTCCTGAATACGCTGCTGAATCTTATTCTCTATATCGTTTTTAAGGGCCAACATTTCCTTGTCCAGATCGGCATTCCTCTGCCTAAGGTCAGTTTCCGATTTCTGGATAGTTTTTAGTTTTTGGTCTGTTTCGTCAAACCGGGCAGACAGATTGGTTTTTTCCTTACGCTCCTTGTCTATAGCCGCCTGCATATCGGTTTCTAAGGCTTTAATCTGATTCTGTACAGTTGTGACGGTTTTATTAAGGTTGTCATTCTTAACCGTCAATTCCGAGGTCTGCCAGGTTAACGTCTGGATAGTGCCTTTAGCCGTGTTTAAATCGTTTACGGCCGTAAATTTAGCATCCCGCTCTTTCCTTATCTGGTCGTTAAGCTCATATTCTTGGGCTTTAGCGCGGCTTTCCAGAGCCGCAATATCCTTTAATAGCTGGTCATTCCGGTCTTTAGCAGTTAAAGCATCTTTGTTCGTTGTCGTTAGCTGCTCGCTTATTTTGGACACTTGCTCTTCTAGTGTTTTCTTGTCCTTTTTAACGTCTGTCAGCAATTTGTTAAGTTCAGAAACATTGGCTGTCAGATTAGTTACCTGGGAATTGAAACCAGCATTTTCTCTGATTAACCGGTCGTTATCTTTGGCCAGTTTATCTTTTTCTTCCTTGGTCTTGCTCAAATCCTTTGTTGCTTCATCAAGCCCTTTGCCATGGATTTCAAGCTTGCTTTGTATGGATTTAAGCTCATCGGCAATTTTTACCTTTTCCAGCTCGGTATCCTTGCTCTTCCTTTCCAATGTTGCATAATTCTTGTCCAGATTCTTGTTGGTTTCCTCCCAGCGCTTAATATCTTTTTCAAGAGAAGTCACCTTGTCCTGTGAAAACCGGAGTAAAGATACATAATCATCGCGTTCATAAACCGCTTTTCTCAGTTTTTCATTTAATTCATTCGTCCGTTTCCTCAAATCCTCATCCAAAATGGCGATTTGTTTGGACATAGCAACATCGCGCGCCTCATATTCCGTTACCCTTGTATTTAAAGATGTTATCTGGGTATTGTTTAATGACGCATCCTGGATCATAGTCCTTATTTTACCCGCTTGCTCATCAACCTTGGCTAACAACTCCTTCTGAGAAGCTTCTAAGGTCTTTTTGGAATCTTTAAGTGCTGTAATCTGCTCTTTGGCTTCGGCCAAATCCTCTGTTTTTTGTTTTATCTCCTTTGCGGTCTCTAACCCTATCCTAGATTTTTCATCGGAAACCTTCTTTAACTCTAACTGGGTTTTAGCTGATTGATCTTTAAGTTGCGCTAATTCGTTAGCCGTAACCTGCATTTGGACGTTTACGGATACTAATTTATCACCGGTTTCTTTCAGCTTATCCTTGCTTTCCTTTATATCTTGGCTGTAAATTGATTCGTTCTTGCTCTTCTCCTCGCTTATTTTCTTATTTTCGGACTCACTTTTTGCCAATAACCCCTTAGCCTTTTCCAATTCTAAGGCTGTCAACTCAAACTCCTTAGATTTTGCATCAAAGCCCGCCTGAACTTCCTGGAGTTTATTCTTTGTATTTTTAATTTCTTGGACATAATTAGCATCTGCCTTGGCTTTATCCTCTGTTATTCTCTTTATCTCAGCTTCATTCTTGACCAATAATCCCTTGCCCTTCTCCAGTTCCACTGCTACCTCATCCAGTTGCCCGCTTTTTGCCTCTAATCTTGCTTGAACATCCTGCAACTTGATATTGTTTTCCTTAGTTTCCCGGACATAGTTAACGTTGAGTTTTTCTTTCTCCTCAGACGTCTTTTTCAGTTCCGCTTCGGTTCCGCTAAGTTGTTCTTGAGTTTTTGCTAACAAGTCATTAGCCATCTGAAGTTTCTCTTTAGTTGCGCTTACCTCTTGATTTAACCCGGTTATTTTTTGCTCCAACTCTTTCTTCTCCGAACCCTGCTTTTTATTCTGGGCATCCGCCAATTCTACCGTCTTAGTAAGCGAATTTATTTCACCATCAGCGTTAGTCAAAGCCAGCGTTTTTGATTTAAGTTCGGCCTTGGAAGCGACATTTTCCCTTTGGGTTTCAATTAATGACTTCTGTGCCGCGTCAAACTGCCCAGACAGAACGGTTAATTGGGCATTAACTGATTTCAATTCATCCTGGGTTGATTTCAGATCGCTTTTGAATGTTTCTTTTTCCCGGTTAGCGGTGATTATTTCATCCTTTAGTTTCAGCTGTTCCTTAGTTGATTTTTCCTTCTCGGCCAACAATTCCTCCCTGGCGCTGTCTTTTTCCTGCATCAGCTTCTTTATCCGTGATTCCGAATCCACCTCAATTTTTTTATTGTACTCAACCTGCACCTGCAAATCTTTGGTCAAACGTACTACATTCTTTTCGGCGCTGTCTTTTTCCCGGGTTAGATTAGTAACCTGCTCCTCAAACTTTACCGACTTTTCGTAATATTTCACTCTTTCCGTCTTTTCAGTCTTAAGCTGCGATTCAAGATTCGACGTATCCTTAATGTATTGAGCTATTTTATCGCTTGCTTCCTGCTGTTGTTTGGTAAGCTGGGCTGTTTTAGATTCGCCATCCTTAACCTTGGCTGACAACAAAGCGTTAGCGCTGGTTAAATCTGTTTTTTCCTTAGATAAGTTTGTCGTTTTTGTTCTTTCATCTCGCAAATCACTGGCTAACTTGTTTTTCTCCTCTTGCTCGTTCTTTAACTGTTTTTCGTAGTTGCCGTATTTTCTATCCAGCGTTGTTTTCTCATCAGTCACCTGCGTTAATTCATTCTTGGTCCGCTGGTATTCGCTCCTGAAAGTATCGCGTTCTTTTTGCGCCTGCTGAAACATATCCTTAAGCATATCGCGCTCTTTGGTAACCTTGGCTTTTTCAGCCTCAATAGAAGACACCAGCTCTTTCCTAACATTCTCTCTTATCTCATCAGTTTTGACTTCCAGCTGGGTTTTGTAGTTATCGGCATCTTCGCGGGCTTTTTTGATTTCAGCCCGAATGGATTCCAGTTCTTTTTTAACAGCTTCTTTTTCGGAAAGAGCCTGCTCTATCCGATTAGTATAAGCCGCCGATTCCTTTTCCATGGTTTGGTTCTTGGTAAAAAGGCTGGTCATCCTCTCGGCCAACTGGTTATTTTCTAATTTAAGTTTGCTTAGCTCGGCGTCTTTAGCGCTGGTTTTCCCTTCAAGAGTCCTCTCCTGCTCAACCAGCTGAGACTTGGCTTTTGAGGCCGAATCCATAAAGACGAAACAAAGCACGTTAACCACAACCATGTATATCAAGAATACCGTGACAATAACATTACGCACCATAAAAATCCTCCTTCAAATTTGCACTTTATTTTATAGGCTTTAATTCTTTTAATTTTTTATCCATTAATTCTTCCAATTCCTTTTTCTTGGAGAGAATCGAAGCGTCCACATCGCCGGATATAATGTATGGTGTCAAAAATATGACTGTTTCAGTCTTGACCGTGGTATCTGTAGTCGAACCAAAAAACATGCCGATTATCGGTATCTGCGACAGAATCGGCACGCCATTCTTCTGGCTCTGTTTCTCGTCCTTAATCAAACCGGCAATAACTATGGTCACGCCGTCTTTGACCATGACAACAGTATCGGTCGTGGCTTTTTCCACAATCGGTATAATATTTCCGCTGGAAGTCTGTATCTGCTTGGTCACCGATGATATCTCAGGCTTCACCTTCATTTCGATAAACCGGTCCTCGTTAATTGTCGGCGTCACTTCCAATATAATACCCACGTCTTCGAACTGGACGCTTTCCGAACTGGTGGTTGATGATTGCGTCTGGGTGGTAGTCACGGTCACGTAAGCCTCTTTGGAGCCGACCATGAATTTAGCCGGCTTATCCTGCATGGCAATCAATCTCGGCGCGGAAATCATCTTATTGTTACCATACGCCTGTAATGCCTTTATCACCATCTCATAATGGGTGGCCGGAATAGTTCCGATTTGCGTCTCCAGGTTGGTCACCTTGCCCAGTTTTCCGGCCATCGGGAATGCACCGACAAACTTCACGTCTTCCCATTTGGAATACTGAGAAAATACCTGTTTCCAGTTAATGCCCATCGAAAACTCGCTGCCCAGCACCACCTGTATCATCTTGGTTTCTATCAACACCTGCCTGGGTTTGCCGTCCAGAGCCTTTATCAATGTCGCAATACTGTCCATATTACGCGGAGCATCATTTACAATTAACCGGTTCATCCGCTCGTCAACCCTCAATTCACCGTAGCCTTCCTTAGTCAAAGTCTTATTAACCGCATCCATAACGTCTTTCACTCGGGCGTATTTCAACTCAAATATCCGTGTTTCTATCGGCACGTCCAACCGCTTTACGGCTTCATCAATCTGGAGCATCCGGTCCGGCACGTCGATAACAATTAAAATGCCGGTTCCTTCGTCTTCGACTATCTTGCCTAATTGCGGAGTCTTGATATTATCCAGAAAAGTCCTCATCTTCTTGGCTGAAACATTCTGCAACCTGTAAGTCTTGACAATCCGCCGGCTGTTGTACGCCTCGCCGTAAATATTCTGGTATTCGGCTTCGGTCATGATGTGGACAATATTGCCTTTTATCTCCTTGGCCAGCTTGTTGGTAATCAGCGCGATTTCCAGCGCATCCCCGATGGTTACTTTGTCCAGCAGGAATGTCAGCAAACCATCGACGTCCTTGGTTGCCACGATATTAATATTGCTCTGTTTCTGCACCATGGTCAAAAAATCTTTTATTTTTATTTCCTTAACCTGAAGCGAAAACATCTTGGCCAGGCCTTCCTGTATCTTGGGGTCAAGCGGCGGCTGGAAAGTCGTAATCTGGTCCGGCTGGTCCCGGAATCCGGTCGGTTGGCCTTCGGCTTTCTCTTTGCCGATAGCCGCCGGGCCGCCCAAAACCGCCAGGCTTATCGCTATCATGCCGACCAGAAAAATAAATCTTCTGTTCATAATCCTCTTTTACCAGTTGGCCTTAATTTCGGATTGCTCCTGCTCGTACTGCAGGGTTATCTTTTCTCTGGCAACCTGTTTTATGGTTATCTTGATTATCTCGGCTACTTCGCCTATCTGCACCTTGGTATCAAAGGAATCACCTTCTTGAATACAATAAGTTATCCGGGTATTGTTATCAATACTGTCTTCTATCATCACCATGGGCGGAGCCGGCTCCCAGGTTATGCCCACAATCTTAAAGTGCTTGGCGACTTCGTCCAGGGCCTTCTTGGCCGGCGGGGTAATCACCTCGGGCGTCAGGGTCTTGGCCGTCACATCAGTTTTCGGAGGCGCCACCACTATCTTGGGCGGATTGAATATATCACGCGCTTCTACATCTTTCAGGTATTTCGATATGTCTATTATTTCCGGCGGTTGGGCCAGGATACCTTCGTCCGGCGCGGGCGGTTTGCCGACATCGGGCACCGACGCATTGGCAAAACCCCAAACCACGTAACCGGCCATCATTATCATTATTGCCACCAACAGCCTGTTAACCAACTTTACTATTCCAGCACCGCCCGGTGCCAAGCCCAGCATCCCGACCATCTTACGCATAATGCCCCTATTGGCCGGCTTCAACGCCGGGAATGTTATCTCGTTAGAAGAAGCCTCCGTCGGCGTCTGGGCCGGAGCCGGCGATACCTGCTCGGTTGACTGGCCTTCTATAAGCTTGAGCAGTTGTTCTTCAGGAGTCAGGTTTTCTGCCATATAAAATTACTTCTGTATTATCGGAATATTGACGTTGGCCTTGGGGTTGCCCCAGCCGTTTTCTATTTCCTCGCGGACGATATCCTTGATTATATGGTCATCAACCATCGCCCGGTTACGCATGATTATTTCTTTAAGCGCCTTGTGGCACAACAACCCGATCTGGCGCGGATAACCCTTGGTGTAACGATGGACTTCCTTGATCGCCTCGTTGGTAAAAAGCGGGGTGCTTAATTCGTACCCGGCCTGCCTTAAGCGAAAATCAATCATCTGGTGCACCTCTTCCACATCCAGAGGATTTATGGTGTATTTATAACTGACCCGGTCAATCAGGTTGGGGATATTGATAACCCGCGAATGCAGTTCCAGCTGGCCCAGCAGCACCACCTGCAACAACTTAAACTCATTGGTCTCGAAGTTCAAAAGTATCCGCAGCGCCTCGAGCGTCGTCTCGTTCAGTTTCTGGGCCTCGTCAATTACCAGCACCACGGTCTTGTTTTCCTCGACGCCCTTCCTGTACAGAAAATGTTCCAACGCCTCCTTGAGCTCGAAATTAGTCGGCGTACCCTTGACGCTTTCGATGCCGAAAATCCGGGCCAGCGAATATAAAAATATATTCTCGTCCGGGAAGGTCGGGTCAAAGATAATGTGGAAGTTAAACCCCTCGCGGGCCGAAAGCGCCTGAATTAGTTTCCGGCTCAGGGTGGTCTTGCCCGCCCCGACGTCGCCCAGGATCACGCTCAACCCCCGGCGCAGGCGCATCTCGATTATCAGATTCGTCAGTGCCGCCTTATGCCCGCGCGATTCGTAGAAGAATTCCGGGTCCGGGCTGGTTGAAAAAGGCTCTTTATTCAATCCTAAAATTCTGTAGTAGCTCATATATATCCTGTCAAATACTTTTTATATTATTCATATCGGCTTTTTCTGGACAATCCTAAAGAATATTTTTATTATTTCTTACATAATATGGCAGACAACACTGAAGTCAACTCGCCCTGGCTGGTCATCGAACAATTACGGGAAAAACACGATATCTCCAAGAAATTGCTGGCTGATAAACTCCAGATAAACTATAACTACCTGGTTGACCTTCTCAACGGACGCTATTCCGGCAAAATAGACAACCAAAAACTCCGCGTTTTGGCCGAGGTCTTCAATATCTCGATAGAAGAACTGATGGGGATGATCCATCTGGACGATACCGATTCTTTATCCTCAACCGTCGGCCTGCCCGGGAATATGCCCCTGTATATCCTGCAACCGGGACAGCCAAACAAGCCCTTGGCTGATAAACAACCGCCGGACTCGTTCCGGCCCGGACCCGATACCTATGGCCAGGAGGCCTATGCCATTCGCCTCGACGATAACTCCCTATTCCCGCCCTGCCGGCCCGGGAGCGTCTTTATCCTATCCCCCTCTAAAGAACCTAACCTGGGCGACCTTATCCTGGTTGTTATGAATGACCAAAGGTGCTGGCTTATGGAATTGAATAGGGTAACTAATGATATGCTTACCCTTAGGTACTATAATACCGGATTACAACCTATCACCATTATGCTAAAAGACATCCAATATATCCATACCGTAGTATCTATATACACCAAATAGTTTGACAGTTCTATCTGCCACTTTATACAGTTTTTGAGTTGTTTATCTGCAATATAATGCACTTTAAGATATGATAAACATATGTTTATCATATATCTGCTAGATATGTTTATTGATAAACAATGATTTGTCAGGAATAACCGCTACTTGACAGACACCAAAGCCTCCATAATAACCACTACCCCAATAAGGATAAACACCGCTCCGGCAATCTTGCTTATCAACCTCTTATTAAGCTTTGCCCCCAAGAACCTGCCCAGATAAATAGCCATAACCGAAAGGGCGATAAGCGCCACCATCGTCCCCAATAGCACCCAGAGCGGGTTATATTGGGTGGCAAACAGACCGGCTACGATCTGAGTCTTATCCCCCCATTCGGTCAGGAGTATCAGCCCAAATCCGGCCAAAAAGGGATTCCCGGAATACGCCTTAGCCTCGCCCTCATCCGGCTTACTTCTCAGTGTAACCAGGCCGCACAGGATAAAGACCACGCCCGAACCTATCTTTATCGGGGTCATCGGCAGGAAACTGGTGGCGCACGAACCTATCAGTATGGCCGCGCCGTCCACTATCAAGAACGCCAGGGTCACCCCAAAAAGCAATGCCAGGTGCCGATTAGTCCGGCTGGATAACAGCAGTATCGACAACTGGGTCTTGTCGCCCAGTTCAGCCACCGCCACCAGCCCCAACGGCATCAATAAGTCTTCTAACATAATAAATATGCCTAACAAATAACCGGAATCTGCGCAACCATTTCAGCTAAATTCTAAGCCCTAATAGCTAAATCCTGAACAATATCCAAACCCCAATATGAAAACTTAACCGGAAATGTTCTGCTTTGATTTTAGGGATTGAAGTTTGGGGTTTGTTTCGGATTTCCGATTTTACTTATCCAGCTGGTCTATTATCCGCTGAAAGCCTTCGGGGCTGAAGAACTCCAGCGTCAGCTTGCCGCGTTTCTGGTCCGGCGAGTTGATGGTCACTTTACAGCCCAGCTGAGCCCGGAGCCGCTCCTCGATTTCCTTCAACACCAGCTGCGACCGGTTTGCCTCGGGTGATGCCGCGGCTGCCTGGCGGCCGCGCCGGTTCTTTATCCAGTTGATGATATAGTTCAGCCGCCGGACGGTCATGGCCTGCTTCCGGGCCCGCAATGCCAGCTTGACCTGCAGTTCCGGCGAATCGATGGACAACAACGGCAGGGCGTGCGTGGGCGAAAGCGCTCCGCTGGCGATATCGTCCTGCACCTGGCCGGGCAGTTCCAGCAAGCGCAGAAAATTGGCCACGGTCGAGCGCTCCAGCCCGACCCGTTTGGCAATCTCCTCCTGGGTCAGGTTAAAACCGGTCAGCAAGTCGCGGTAAGCCCGGGCCCGCTCTATCGGATTCAGGTCTTTGCGCTGAATGTTCTCGACCAGCGCCCATTCCAGCATCTGGCGGTCGTCGATATTCTGCATTATGGCCGGAATGGTCTGCCTACCCAGCAATACGCTGGCCCGCCAGCGCCGCTCGCCGGTCACGATTTCGTAGCGGCCATCGGCCTGGGGCCGGACTACTATCGGCTGGATGACGCCGCTGGTCTTGATGGAATTAGCCAGCTCCTCCAGCGCCTTATTGTCAAAGGTCTTGCGCGGCTGGAACCGGTTGGGAATGACCTTGCCGGTGTCAATCATCACCATCGCGCGCTGGGCCTCCGGCGTGGACAATAACGGATCGGGCTGGACGAACACCGGCCTCTCTGCCGGACGCGGACCGGGTTCGGGCTTCGGCTCCGGCTGTGTCGGCGCCACCTGGGCGTTTATCTCCTCCAGCAGGTCCGAAAACCCGCGCCCCAGCCGTTTGGGTGACGACTCTGACTGGACCGGCTCCGCCGGCGCTGGCGGTATCACCGGCGCGCCGGGATTAACCAACCCGCTCAGGTCGTCAATGTTAGCTTCTAAACCGCGGCCTAACTTTTTATCCACCATAAACACCCTAAATTCTAATGCCTAATACCGAAATACTAAACAAATACTAAATCGCAAACTATAAAGACAAAATATCGCCTATTGAGACTTCTCTATGATCGCACCGAATATCTTCATCAGCTCGATTGATTCATTAATCAAGCGTTCTTTTGTCTCGCAGATTTTATCCCCAACTGCCACCCGGCTTAATCTCAGCCAATACCGGCTTTCTTTGGCTTCCTTTTTAGATATCTTAACCCTCATTATAAAGTCTTTCTTGCTAAGAGATTCATTCGCCTCTATATAATTTGCGCCGACAGAGCCGCTGGACCGGACTAATTGTTTGATTATTTCAATATTGGATACTGTTTGTGGTATATGGTGAACGTATTCTATGACATCATCGGTAAATTTATAAGTCCGCTCTTCCAGGTCGTAGGCTCCCGGTTTGTGATTTATATTTTGGTTCATTGTAATTTGTTTAGTATTTAGCGTTTAGGTATTAGTGTTTTTCCATATAGTACTTCCCGGACCAGTTCGACATAACCATATGTTCCCACAGCAGTTACGTCGTATTCCAGCACCGGCTGTCCGAAACTGGCCGCCTCGGCCAGCGCCGTATCGCGCGGAATTATGGTATTATAACAGATGTTGGCAAAATGCTTGCGCACCTCGCCGACCACCTCCTTATTGAGCTGGCTGGCGTCATCATACATCGTCAGCACCACGCCCTCAACAAAAAGATTGGGATTGCGCGACTGCTTGATGTCGCGAATGATATGGATAATCTGGGTAATGCCCTCCATGGCAAAATATTCGCACTGGACCGGAATCAAAGCCGAGTTGGCCGCCATCAGCGCCGCTGTCAGGAACGAGCTCAACGACGGCGGGCCGTCTATCAGGGCGTAATCGTAAGCGTTATCCCCGGATTTACCCAGCGACTGGAGCACGTCCCGGAGCCTGGCCTGTCCGGCCGAGGTTCCGAGCAAGGCCTCCAGCCCGGCCACCCGGATGGACGACGGCATCACGAACAGCTTATCCGAAAGCGGATGCGGTATAATAGAACCCGGCCCGACCCGGCCGTCGGTAATGACCTGAAGCACGCCAACGCCGGCCGGAGCCTTGATGCCCAGCCCGCTGGTGGCATTGGCCTGCGGGTCAAGGTCGACCAGCAACACCCGCTTATTTGCCAGAGCCAGATTATAAGCCAGGTTGATAGCCGTGGTCGTCTTGCCCACCCCGCCCTTTTGATTAACGATAGCAATGGTTTTCATTCTGTCGCAAGTTGATTCTCTTATACATCCCCTACCGCTGTTTTTATCTTATTGAACCGCTACTGTCAAAATAAACGGGATGTTCTCCCCTGCCCCGCTAGAGGCACGCCCCTAACGGGGTGAATGTCTCTGCAACTCTTGACATCTTTTATATCTGATGCTATTGTAAGCTTATGAATAAAATAAAGTTGCAGTATCCGTTCATCCTGATAATCATCCTGGTTTTGGCCTTGTTCTCCGGCCTGATTATTCTGTCCCAAGCGGAAGATATGCCCAATCAAGGCGTATTCCGCGGCTATTTCTTTGTCGACCGCTGGGGGCAGGGGGTATTTGATTATTTATACGTTGACCCTGGACTCTTCCCCCAATTAAAACAGGATGAATGGCGTCCCGTAACCGTTACGGCCACCAGCATCGTTCAATGGATGAATCCCGGTGGTGCGATGATAAAGAAAATCAGCCAGGTTGAACTGCCCGAACAACCACAATTCAATATAAAACTCGGACTTATCAACGAGACCATAACCTACGGCGGAAGCGCCATTCTGTGGGTAGGCATTACTAATAACTCCAAATCAAACCACACATTATACAAACGGGACTTGAAGCTTAACATCACCGTTCACAAGCGCGGCACCTTGCCGGGCGGGGAAAAGGTCGAACGGGATACGATATACGATTGCTTTAATAATCCTTATGACGATGACGCTGTTAAATGTATGCGCGCTACGGTAAGCCTGGCGTTGGTAATGAATAATGGTAAAATCAATATGGAAAATGGCAATCCACAGCTTTACCCCCCAAAAAGTATAAAACAAATAACCGACACTTCCGGGCCTTACCCCAAGATAAGGCTTGTAGAAACAGAGCCGAAGATTGTTGATGGCGAGAAGCAGGAGACGTTGGCTCGGGGCAAAAGCACAACTCTTTTTTACCAGCTCGGCGACGACTGGCTGATAAACGAATACGAACTCCAGGCAAGCTACCGTCCCTATCCGACAAATGACGAATATGTCCTTTCCAAGCCGATATCTTTCGATGTAAAAGCCCCAGTGCTGGAGGAGGAAAAGAAATGAACATATTCCTACGCATCAGCATCTGCCTGGCCGTCGCTTTGATACTGTTGCCCGGCTGCATGTCCGCGGCCATGGTCGTATCCAGCACCCAAGCCAAGGCCCCGCCCAAAGCACCTTCAAACTTGGTCGCAACGCCGGAGTCCTCATCAGAGATTATTCTGAGTTGGCAAGATAATTCAGATGATGAACAAGGATTTATCATAGAACGCAAAATCGGTTTATACGGAGCTTATGAGGAGACGCTATTTGTTAGTCCCACTGATATCCCCTCTGCTCCATCAATGGTTCATGCCCCAGATAGTGACCTTTCACCTGATACAAACTATTATTATCGCATAAGGACTTATAATGGGAACGGGCGTAGCGGGTATTCTAACGAAGCTAACGCTGAAACTGCTCTAGTAGCCCCCTCCGGATTAACAGCCACGGCTATTTCCGCTTCTCAAATAAACCTGTCCTGGACAGATAACTCCCAGACTGAAGACGGATTTATAATAGAGCGATGGAACGGCTCAGATTTTGTCCAGATTGCGACTGTTGGCCCTAACACAGTTGATTTCTCCGATGTAAATCTTAAACCAAATACATATTACCTATATCGCGTAAAAGCCTATAGGCAAAGCAATTATAGCGACCCTTCTGAGCCAGGAGAAGTGATAAAAAAGTGATCAGCGCTACCTTGAGCAAAGAAAAAGAACAAGGGCGCTGATGGCCCAGCGCCCCCGACCCTGTAGTCCATAGTCTGTAGTCTGTGGTCTATAGTCATTCAATGTAACCTCGAAGCCATACATTCGTACTACAAAACTGGCCGTTCTTCACAATCATAACCCTGATCTGCCTGAGCGCATCAGTTGCCAAAACACACTCCTTATAAGAATTATTGTTAAAGCCCACGATGTTTTGCCAAATAAAGTGTATGGTCGAGTTCCCATAATCCGCGCCGGACCGCCTGCCGAGTACCGTCAGTATCTGCTCCATCCCCACCGGCACGGACATGGCGTTTAACTGGATTTCCACAATCACCGCCTGTGCCGTGGCCGGAATCTGGGTTGACAGGTCCACCAGTTGGTCCACGTCCGCCATCGAGTTCTCGGAAAAGACCAAAGGCTGGCTTGGCAGTAAAGTGAGTTGCATCCCGCCCGCACCGCCCGGAGTGATGTATTTGAACCTGCTGGTCGCGTTCTCGTAGGAAAGAACCTGTCCATCGCTCGGAGCATTGACTGCATTTACTTTCGCTGGCCCCACACTCGCATCGCGTATCGCGGATCCCGTAACAGCCTGTGCGGCTATCTTGGGTTCAGTAACTGCCCCGTTTGACAGCTTCTCATCATTGACGCTATAGTTCTCAATCTTGTCATAGGTCACGGCTCTATCAGCGATTTCATCCGTGGCTATCTGTGGCGAAAGGGGCCGAGTTACTCCGCTCGCCATCGGTTTCCATTCCAGCTTGGACTGTGCCTGATTATATGTAGGCACTTCGCCGTCCGCCGGAGAATCAATAGCCGCCAATTTGGTCGGCGTGACTTCGCCTATTCCAATCTTAGATGCAGTAACGGCTCCCTCGTTAAGTTTGGTAGATGTCACTGCGTGGGTATCCAGCTTATCCGGGGTAATGGCGTTATCCGCTATCTTCTGGGTCATAACTGCACCGTCCGCAATCTTAGGCGTAGTCACGGCATTGTCTTGTAATGGAACAATGCTGACATTACTGCCCAGCTTGGCTAATGTAACAGCGCCGTCGGCGATGTCATCGGTCTGGACCTGCCCGGCTCCGATATCGGCTCCGGTGATGGTCTCATCCTTAATCTTGGCCGAGGTCACGGCGCCGTCGGCAATCTTCTCCTCGGTCACGGCCTGTTCTGAAATCTGGGGCGAGGTCACCTCGCCATTTTCGTATCTGTGTCTAAACATATAGTTAACCCCCTTTTAAACACGAATCACACGAATCTAACGAATCCCGCTAATAATCTTTTATTCGTGCCATTCGTATTATTAGTAACATTCGTGTTCTGATTAAAGTGTGGTCGGGGTGGCCCCGTGAACGGGACCACCCACTCACACTAACTACTTACGGTGTAGTCAAACCTACCAACACATGCAGGTTTAGACGACCATCAGCATCAACTTCCCAAGCGCAATAGCACGTCTCCGGTGCTGGCGTGGCAACGAAAACATCAGCCTTGAGAGGATCTCTCATACCTGACAGAAATGCCGCATTGATGGCATTTTGTCGGGTAATTTCGGCTGCGGTATCGGTTCCAGCCTTGACAATAAGCAAACCACCCTGGACTAACCTGTTCAAAATCGCCGCCTTGAACGAGGTGCGTTCACCGTCGCGTACGATGTTGTAGGGATTACCGTCCAGCGTATCGCCCTGTCCACCCCAAACCGTTGCTCGCATATCGCCTACCAGATAGTAAGCGGTAATCGGAGCAACCGAGCGTCCCCTGATTTTGTCGCCGGTAAACCTCAAGGCGCCGGCGCCCATCTTCTGGGCCCAGCGATCCTTGGCCGCGGCTACCTTATCCTTAAAGGCCTTAGCCACTTCGCCACCGACCGTGGCAAACGCCTTGGCCATATTTTCCTTCCACCTCAGGAACGAACTGGCCATATTCCCTTGTCTGATGCTCCTGATATTCCCAACAGAGCGTTCGCTCTTGGAAACAAAATCAGGATCAAGCATCGGCCCATAACCATTGGTTGACGGGTTGACCATATCCCTGATAAAAGTGCCGTCATCCGGCAATTTTTCATCAAGCTTATCCTTGTGTACGTCTTCAGCGCAAGTGATAGTTTTAAGGGGTTAAAACTAAGTTGCATTTCCGACTCCTGAAAATCTTCTACTATTTACTTTCTTTCTACGATTTAACGTTTCGTTTTTAACACCTTGCCTT
>JBBAAP010000018.1 GCA_041658285.1 Candidatus Brocadiia bacterium | reverse complement strand
AAGGCAAGGTGTTAAAAACGAAACGTTAAATCGTAGAAAGAAAGTAAATAGTAGAAGATTTTCAGGAGTCGGAAATGCAACTTAGTTTTAACCCCTTAAAACTATCACTTGCGCTGAAGACGTACAGTTAAACCAAAATAGTTAGGTATCTGAACTGTAATAATCGGGGTAGAAATAACATTATTTACACCTTTGTGATAAAACTCCATTTTTCCAACCCTCATCCGGATTTTGATCACCTTCCTTCGTGCTTCGTCCCTGGTAAACGGACTGAGGCCGCGTTATACTGCGGTCCCAGGTGTATAAAAATCGATGGACTACGCTACGGGACGGTATCCAATATAATAGATTCGTTCCTCACTATAAATAGGGGAGTAGTATCCCGTATCTGATGATGGTATATCCCGTGTCCCGGTGGGTATATCCTCCGGATTGGCCAAGCCTATCTCTTAATCACCCGTGGTTATCTCCGGTACTATATTTCATTGCCCCTGGTTTCACCAGTCTATCCGTATTCTGGCAGGGCAGGGGAGGAAATAATTTCCATTCGGCTCTTGGTCAATTCAGTAAGCAATACAGGTATGATGTCTAAGACATACCTTTCATAGGCCTATAATATATCTATTATCCATACACTGGTAAGATATATAACATTAACAGCACGACTAGATACCATATAGCGCCTGGGTATAAGATGTCAGGGTAACCTATGTAAGACGTGCACTGATATCCTATATGACGTATGCCTGAGGGGGGTATGCCATCCCCCCCTCCCCTCAACGTTATGTAGTGGTTTGATGTATGGCATACCACCACAGGTTGTATATCATTAGGGCAATGACTGAGTAATATAAGTCCGGACGCTGTATAATATACAGGATACGGATATATGAATAATAGATAGTAGTATGTGCTATACTCACTACTACTCTTGCATATAACCCATCCCTCATTGGCATATACTACCCAAACTCTTTTAATAAATTATTTGACATATTCTTATTTTTCGCCTATATTGGGTTCAGAAACCCGGGCAAGAGGTGTCATAACGCTGTATGAACTTACAGTCTAAGGTGCCATCCCGATGCTAGGATGCTACGCTATCCCGCCATAGCGGGATTCATCGGGATCTAAGTCGCTATAACGCCCTCCCGTCCCCGAAGGCATTCGGGGTCGGGAATGGCTAACAGCGACTAAGAGGAGTAACTTATATGAAAGTGCTTACCGAAGTAGTATTCTCAATCAAACCGCTCTCAGAGGTCCCGCCGGAGATAGCTAAGCGGTGGCTGGACGATACCAGCGCCAGCGCCGAGGTGATGAACAACCGGCGCAAGGCCAAGATAAAAAACCGCGGCGATTACGAGAATCTCATCTCCGAGATATCCAGCCAGAAGTACCGTTCCTATGTCGACCCTAATTTTATCAGCCGGACCGGGCTTAACAAAAGCGAGATAACGGCCAAGCATTACAAGAATTGCTCGGACGGTTACGACAAATACAACAACAAGCTGGACTACGTCTACGAAACGGTGGACGGCGTGCCGGCCAAGCGTTACAAAGAGCGGGTAGCCCGGGCGGCGGCCAACTACGGCGCTGGCGTGGCCAAGAAACTTCTGTCATTCACCGGCACCAAGGCCAGAGGCCTGGGACCGGCGGCCATGGCGCCCAAGTGGCTGGACGGCGATAACAGCCTCAGGGCCGGCGACGCCTTCGAGATTATCAAGGGCTCGGCGGTAGTGGTGCCTAAGCCGGGACTGCGCTCGGCATTCCGGGCCGCATTGGAACCCAAGCTGATTTACTCCGGCGCGGCCATCATCCGGGGCGATTTCCAGGCCGACGTCGTCCTTCGCCATAACGACGAAATCAATATGCTTATGAACGCCATGGCCAATCCGGCCTTAAACCTGGTGCCGTTTGCCACCGGCGGCGATTCTCACGTGGACTATATGGTCAACGACGCCGGCGTGTTCTTGCTTCATATCAAGGTCACCCAGAAATAAGCCACGGATTAACACGGATGAAGAAAGATGTTATGAAACGAAAGAAAACTAGAAAAACTAAAAGTGCTTCTAAATTAACATTTGATGATGCGATGTCGGCAGCCGAATTCCTGGTTAAAAGAGAACACTACCCGGATAAACCATGCAAGGAATGCAAGAAAACACTACAGTTGCTTAAGAAAGTTAAGAAACAACTGGATGATTCCGCGATAGGTAATAACCTGGTGTGGCACGCATTTAATGGTGTTCGGGCTTTATATATACCGCCTAAATAATATCTAAACTCGCGCCGTGGGCGGGACAAACCCAGAATAGTATAACCGGCTGTGCGCCCAGAGTTCTTTGAATTATATCAGTGCTTTTCAGTGTCTTCAGTGGTTAAAGACGAAAGCTATGAAAGAGAATAACGGAGAACATCCGCTGGGGGATGCCGGGCAAATACTATTAGGTCTTGTATTTATGGCGCTCTGGTCGGTGGATTCGTTTGTTCTGAAGCTATCAATCTTCCTTTCCGGTAGTGTCCCGGTTTATATCCGAATCATCATCGCCCTCATTTTAGCAATGACGGCCATAGTCTTATTCCTGAAAGGGCATATTGTAGTCAGGGATAAGGTCAGGCCGGTAACCGTAATCAGCACCGGCATATTCAAATACGTCCGGCATCCGTTATACCTGGCTAGTTTGCTGTTTTTCCTGAGGTTGGTTGCTTTCTCGTTATCCATCCTGTCTTTGGGGTTATGGATAGTGATTTTTCTGTTCTACAATTATATCGCCGGTTATGAGGAGCAGGTAATGGCCGACAAGTTCGGCGCCGCATACCAAGACTACAAGAAACGGACCGGCAAATGGCTGCCTAAGCTGACCTCGTAATAGTTTGCAAAACCGCTGGGAATATTGATTTTAATCTTACCACGAAGGCACGGAATAGGGCGGGATGTAGAATGCGGGGTTATCTCAGTTCGTCTCGGCTAATGCCGGCCTGTTTTAAGATAGACATCAGCGTGCCGACCGGAATATCTTTTCTGTGGAAAGGCACAACAACTCTTTTGCGGCTTTCGGGTTGAAGATAAACCATATGACTTCCGGAAGTGTGGTCTAAAACAAAACCATGCTGAACCAGGATTCTAATGACTTTATGAGGCGTCAGCTAAGGGAGTTTAGACATATTGAATGTTCAGTGTTCCTTCCAGGACCTCTGAATCGTCTAATATCGGCTCGTGGTGCTTTTTCATACTGTGCAGATAAGCGGCTATGGCGTCTTTGGCCATTTTCTTAGCTTCAGCCATTGTTTTACCGTAAGTGACGCATCCCGGCAGGGTAGGCACAATTACCGTGTAACCGCCCTCGGGTTCGGGCCTTAACAAAATCCGGTATGATAATTCTTTCATATTGTAGTCTCCTAATTACGTTATTATTAATACCAGATATGGAGTGAATGCCAAGCAAAATTCGCGTCCGGATAGAAATTAAGGTTCGCCGGTGATAGTCGCGTATTTTATGGATTTAATCTGTGTACTTCGAAAATACTCAGGATAAATAATCCGTGGCCAGGTTTGGCTTGACATATCCATACGCGTTTGGTATTCAATACTTTTATAGCATTTATCATAAGTAATAAAAGATGGTAAGCCGCTTACTTCCGAGTCCCAAAAGCAGTTGATTGTTTGCCGTAAGGAATGTTAATTATGAAAAAGCATAATGATGGCCAACCCGAATTTGATTTTAAGGCGGTGTTCGACCCCAAGGATTACCTTTATTTCTACGGAGGCTTGACCGAGGAGAAAAGTCGGGGCGAGGTGGAATTCCTGACCAAAGAACTGGCTCTAACACGCCCGATGCGGATACTGGACCTGGCTTGCGGCCATGGTAGGCATTCCAATCTGCTGGCTGAGCAGGGGCATGAGGTTACCGGGGTAGATATCACGCCGGGATTCCTGGCCCTGGCCCGGAAAGAGGCCCGGCGCAAAGGCGTAGAGGTGAATTATCTCCGCGGTGATATGCGCAAGATTGCCTTCCGCAACGAGTTTGACCGGGTGTTGGTACTCTTTACGGCATTCGGTTATTTTGACGATGAAACTAATTTTAAGGTGCTCCGTAACATCGCCCGCGCCCTTAAGCCGGGCGGGAGGTTCGTTTTTGATACGATTAACCGTGATTGTTTGTTGAAGAATTTCCGGTCCTGTAACGTGGAGCAGAAGGGTGATGATTTGATGATTGGCCGGGTTTCCTTTGATAGCATTACCGGCCGGCTTTACAACAAACGGATTATTATCAGAGACGGCAAGCGCAAGGATGCGCCGTTTTTTGTCCGGCTCTATACCGTGCCGGAAATAAAGGAATTACTGGCTAAGGTTGGGTTGAAACTGGATAAGTTATACGGCAACTGGCAGAGTGCTCCGCTCACAATGGATACGTTCAGAATGATAGTTATTGCCCGGAAGAAGTAACGGATAGGTTTATATGAAGTTGGTGATTCCAGACGTTAGATACAAGGATTCCTTTTTGGAAGCCATGGCCGAGCCTCAGGCCAATGACAGAATTTGATAGTCAATGTTTTAATAGCATTTATCATAAGTAATAAAAGGAGTTATTTATGGCCAAGAAGATATTTTTGATAGTCGCAAATCTGGCGCTTATTGTTCTGATAATCATAATTTTCTCAATGAAGAAAACCATTGAATCAACCAGGGCCGAGCTTAAGGATAGTACACGCAAGTATGAGTCCATTACAGTAGAAAATAAGCAACTTTTGATCAAGGCGGCTTCGTTGGAGCAGAAGGTGGCGCAATTACAAGTTTTCGAATTGGAATCGGCGCGGCATAAAGCAGGCGATACGGGAGGTTCTGCGCCGGCGACATCAGGAACCGGGGCTGTCCAGGTATCGCAAGCTTCATCCGGTGGAGTACAGCCGGCAGACTCGCGCCTGGCCCAGGCACGGCAATTAGGCAAGATACTGGCTCTGGTAGACCCCGAGGCGATGGAGAATGGCTCGCCCAGCCCTGAAACCTTGAGGCAATTTGCCGAATTACTGAAGATTATGGCTGATTTGGGGATGTCTTTTCCTGATCGCCGTGGGCAGCAGGATAATTTTTTATCCAAGCTGGAAGGAAGACAAATACTGGCTAATATAGTAATCGGGGCGTTTGAGGAGCTGAAAAAACCCTTAAGCGGGATACAAATCAGCCAGTATGAGAAGGCTCTGGAAAAGTTATCCGCATTGTCCGGTTCGGAGCAGGCCACGGCCACCGAGGGGCTGATCGCCCGCATTCAGAACTCAGAAGCCATAGAATCCGTCAGCAAGGAAATCAAGAGCGTGTTTACCGAGGAGCAGCAGAAACTTCTTGACAAGGAAACCTTAAGAGAGCCGTTTGGCATAATACCGGAAACGGATACTTATGTTTATTCGCATATTGAGGACGTTAAGGATGCAGGCAAGGTCAGTGATGAAATCCTGGAGAAATGGTATGACTCGTTATCTTCTCCTGCAGAAGCGGATAAGGATGTTCTTAAGCCTCTGTCAGAGCAGTATGTGCGGGATTATATTGTCCTGCGCAATTCACTGGAAGGGCGCTATGGCAAAAACGTTATGGATGCGTATCTGAGCAGGAATAAGACTTCAGCAGCGCCATCAACAGCGCCGTCCGAAGGAGGGAATGAGAATAACCCCGGATTATTGAAGAATTACCGGGAAAGTCCGGAATATACCAATGCGGTTAAGGCGATGAATATAGAATTTCTGCAACTGATTAACCGGTATGATAAGGAAATCTCCAGCCGGATAGGCAGTGACCGGGCATCTTCGCTGATGAAAAGAGAGGGGCAGATAACCCATTTTCCGAATGTTAATTAACCGGAGGGCACATAAGTAAGCAGATTGAGCTGATTAAACTGATTTAATTAATTCCGTTTTAACCACGAGTAAACACTGATGTTATTTACAGGGACTGAACGAGACTCTTAAAAGACAGTAAATATTTGTTATATATTTTATCAAGTCTTGTAAAAGTCTCTTAAAAGTCCTTATTGCTATGGTGGATTGAGCGGTGGGGCGCTTACTCACACCGGGCGCAGGATATATACTCAAGGTCCCGGTTAGATACAAACGAATAAATCGGCACCGGATACTTGATGCTGAAGTTGCCGAGTTGGCTGAGTTCGGTCCTGTCGGTGGTATTCAGCAGAACCACAATCCCTTTTATCTTGCACTTCGAGGTGGAAGACAGGGTATTGACGATGTCGGTGATAGTGATAGCCTCGCGGAGCAAGTCGTGGACTATCAGGACCTCGTCCTTGTCGGTCAGCTTGCCGAACATCTTGGGCCCGACCTTTGACGTGTCCGGATTCTCGGACCAGATTATCATATCTTTCTTGAGCAGGTCGCACACCTGGCTGATTATCGGGATGGAGCCGAACGAGTAATTGATGGTGACGGTGTCGGTGGCCAGTATCTTGGAGATGGTAAAGAGGCCGTCCACCTCGGTGGCAATGAATTCTTTCACCTTGGCGATGACTTTAGACTTGATGATGAGGTCCTGCCAGAGGGCATCGAAGTTGTAATACTCGGTTTTGGGGTCGTAGAAACCGGCGATTTCCTTTTCAATCCCGGTCACCTTCCGTGCGAACTTCAGGGCCAGTTTTCCGTATATCTCACTCATGGGTGTAGTCTAGTAAAATTACGGATAATGTCAATAATATTTTTACTTACCGGGGCGACCAGCAGGGTTTATGGCCGCCGCTTTCGTCGGAAATCTTGTATTCCTGCCCGGAGCCGTCGGACCGGGCGATGTAGAATTCCTGATCGCGTTTGAAGCAGACCCACTGTCCGTCCGGCGACCAGGACGGGAAATCCTCCTGCTCCTTGGTCTTGGTGATCCGGACCAGGTCGGTGCCGTCCGGGTTGATGGCGCAGACATCGTCGCTGAAATGGCCGTCCTTGGACACGATGAACAACATCCGGTCGCCGTAGGGCGCCCAGCAAATCTGCTTGCGCTGAACCTTGTCCTGGTAAACGGTCTTTTGGCCGGAACCGTCGCGGTTGACAAGGCAGAGCGACAGCGGTTCGCCGAAATCCGACTGGCCGATAAAGGCGAGGGTCTTACCGTCCGGCGACCAGGCCGGTAAGGCGTCCCAGTTGCCCGAGGTTAGCTTGCGGGTCTGGCCGGTGGCCACCTCGACCGTGAAGATATTCCATTTATTCTCCTTTAGGGCCGAATAGGCTATTTCCGTGCCGTCCGGCGACCAGCTCAGTTCCGAATTGGATGCCTCGGCGTTTTCGGTAATCTGTCTCAGTCCCGTGCCGTTGGCGTTGACCACGCATATCTCGGTTTTGCCGAAGTTGACGGTGACAGAACCGTCCGGGCTGGTGTCGCGCTTGGTAGGCGTATTTTTGAAGGCAATCTTGGAACCGTCGGCCGACCAGATCGGGTCGCTGTTACGGCCTTCTTTGTCGGTGACCATTACCTGGTTGGAACCGTCGGCGTTGACCACGTGTATTTTCTCGTCCGAACCCATCTTGCTGCCATCAAAAGCGATCTGGCGTCCGTCCGGCGACCAGGCGAATGATTCCTTAAACCCGCCGGTCTTGCTGACCGCCTTGGGCTTGGTGCCGTCGGCGTTGATGACGTGGATTTCATACTCGCCGGTGCGGTTATCGATAAAGGCTATTTTACCGGGTACGCCCTGGAGCGCCGGGTCGCGCCTTTTAGGTTCTTTGACGTCGCCGGCCTTCCAGCTTTCTTCTACCACCTGCCACTGTCCGCCTTCAAGCTTCATGGTAATGGTAGCGAATGACGCGCCGACAAAGGTAGTGCCTTTGGCGTAGATGATGGCGGTGGTGCTGTCTTCATCCTCGACATCTGTGATGGTGACGCTGGCGGGCATAAAGCCTTTTATCATGGCCAGCTTCTCCTTGGGACTGTCCTCGAGTTCTTTCCACTTATCTGGCTGAACGTATTTTTTTAGTTCGGTGACATTGCCGTCCATAATCGCCTTGCGGTAGTTCTCGTAGGCCAGCACGGCGGCGTGCTTGGAGTAATCCTGGACCGGTTTTTCGGCCGACTGCTTGACAGGCTGGGCCGGTTTGTCCTTGTCCGGCGGCTTGTTCCTGCTGGCCGGCTGTATTTCCGGGCTGGACGGAGACGGCCGGACCGGCGAGGGCGGGGCAGCCTGGCCTTCCCATGATTCAAAATCGACCTTCCATTCATTTTTTTCGCAGTACATGGTTATGGTGCCGGAGATATTGCCGTTCTTGACCAGCAGGACGGCTTTCCGGCCGCTGGTGGATTGGCCGATATGTTCCACTTCGGCCGGGCGGGACTGCCGGAGCGCGGCCAGCTTTTTGTCCGCGTCCTTTTCCCACTCGGTCAGCCTGGAACTGCGGATGAGCTTCTTGACGGACTCGAGGTCGTTAGACTGAATGGCCTTGAGATAGCTGTTATACGCGGCCTCCGGGGAGGCGGCGTCTGCGGCAATCACGAACAACCGGGGCAGGGCCAGTATGGCGGTTATGAGAATGAGAGTCAGACTAATCCGGAGCAGCTTCATAAAGCCTCCTTTTTGGCGGGGTGAATATCATTAAGAAACGAACGAATATATCGGCACCGGGTAACCGACATTAAAACTGCCTATCTGTGACAGCTCGGTTGCATCGGTGGTGTTAATCAGGATGACGATGCCTTTGATTTTGCACCGGCGGGCGGCGATGGTGTTGACCACATCTTTTATGGTAATGGCTCCGCGCAACAGGTCGTGGACGATGAGGACCCGGTCATTTTTATTGAGTTTGCCGAAGACCCGGTGCGGGTCGACGTCGGCGTTATCGCTTTCGCTCCAGATGAGCAGGTCTTTGCCGAGCCGTTCGGCCACCGAGCTGATAACCGGCACCGTGCCGAATGAGAAATTAACCGTGACCGTATCGGTGGCGACTATTTTATTGATGCCATTCAGTCCGCGGACGTTCCGGGACAGGTATTTGGCAAGCTGGGCGACGGTCCGGGATTTTATGCGGTTGTCCTGCCAGAGCGCGTCGAAGTTATAGTATTCTGTTTTGGGTGCGTAGAAAGAGCCGATAGGGCGTCCGAGGATTTTCTGAGCGAACTTGACAGCCAGTTTTTTATAGCTCAAACTCATAAGGGCACTATAACCGTGGATAAATATTTGTCAACAATTATTTGACCTCGGCCTTTTTCAGGGCGGACTTGGCCCGGTCCTTTTCCTCGTCCGGGCTGTTATCGCAGGCGAACCTGATATCGGCAACGCAGGATTTGTCGAGCTTGTCCCGGGCGCCCAGCTCAATCAGCGCGATAGCCGCCCAGCCGCGCTCGAAGGATGACTGATGCTGGTGGTCGTTGGCAATAACTAAAATGGCAGGGATGGCTTCCGTATCACCCAGCAGGGCCAGTGCTTTGACTACGGACGACTGGAATGATTTGAAATAGACGCGGCTGAAAGTAATCCGGACCGAATCGGAAAAGCACCAGCCGCCCTTGAGGAAATCCCTGAGCTTGGGCGCGGCCTCGAGCGCTCCGATTTTACCCAGGGCCCAGGCGGCCTCGGAGTTGACGTCCAGGCTTTTGTCCTTGAGCAGTTCAATCAGCTTGCCGATGGCTTCCTTGGCGTTGAGTTTGCCCAATGAGCGGGCGGCCTCGGCCACCAGAAAGCGGTCCTGGTAGTTGAGGAGGTCCATGAGCACGGGTATGGCTTCCTTGGCGCCCAGGTCGCCCAGAGAAGCGGCCGCGCCCTGGCGGGCGTTGCGCGTGCCGAACTGGAGCAGTTTCAATAATTCCGGGATAGCCTCCTTGGCGCCGAGCCGGCCCAGGGCCCGGGCCGGGGTAAAGCGGACCTCGTCGTCCTCTTCGCTGATGCGCTTGATTATTTCAGGAATGGCTTCCTTGGCGTTAAGTTTGGACAGGGCGTAGGCGGCGGCGTGGCTGATGACCGGTTCGGTGTCCTTAAGCGCCTTGATAAGTTCCGGCACGGTTTCCTTGGCGCCGATGTTGGCCAGGGCGTATATGGCCGACTGGCGGACGAAGGTATGCGAATTTTTAGAGAAGCGGGTGATATCCGGAATAGCTTCCTTGGCGCACATAAAACCCAGGGTCGAGATGGCCAGGCAGCGGACGTTGATGTCCTCGTGCTTGGTCAGTTTGAGCAGTTCCGGTATTTTATCGCGGGCGTTAACCTGAGCCAGGGCCGAGCTGGCCGAGAACGAGGTGGTCGCGGTTTTGTCGGCCAGCAGATTGATGAGCTGAGGCGCGGCTTCCTTGGCACCCAGGTTGCCCAAAGCATCGATGGCCGATTCGCGCACATCGCGGTCCCAATCGTTGAGGAGCTCGATGATTTTGGGGATGGCTTCGCGGTGGCCGACGGAGCCGAGGTTCGAGGTTGCCTGTGAACGCGCTTTCGAGTCCTTACTGGCCAACATCTCCATGCGTTTCTTGGTGAATGAATCAGGCGATGGGTCTTTATCGGCCGGGTGGGCCAGACCGGATAATATCAGGCATCCGGTAACGGTTATGGCGCGAAACAGTTTCATTCCATTAACTCCGGATAGATGTTTGCAAACGGCGGCTGTTTTGTCAAGCTAAATAATCCGCTATGCTTTTTGGTTGACAAAGAGTATGGTTATGGCAAGATGTCGGCCAAATGAAATTCTACCTGATTGATGGGAGCTCTTATATCTACCGGGCGTTCTACGCCATCCGGAGCCTTTCCAATTCCAAGGGCATGCCGACCAACGCCATCTACGGGTTCGTAACCATGCTGCTTAAAATAGTGCGCGACGTCAAGCCGGATTACCTGGCTATTGCCTTTGACGCCAAAGGGCCGACCTTCCGGGAGGATATGTACAAGGAATACAAGGCCAACCGCCCGGATATGCCGGATGAGCTCAAGCCGCAGATACCATACATAAAGAAACTGACCGAGGCGTTCAACATCCCGATGCTGGAAAAACAGGGGTATGAAGCGGATGACGTCATCGGGACATTGGTCAAGTTTGCCAATGAACACAAACTGGAAACGATAATAGTCACCGGTGATAAGGACCTGATGCAGCTGGTTTCGGATAAGGTGATGCTCTGGGATACCATGAAGGACAAGAAGACCGGCGTGGCCGAGGTCAAGGAGCGGTTCGGCGTAGGTCCGGCCGGCGTGCCGGATGTCTTCGGGCTGATGGGCGACACTTCAGATAATATCCCGGGCGTGCCCGGCATCGGCGAGAAGACGGCGGTCGACCTGATAAAGGAATTCGGTTCGTTGGAGGAAATATTAAAATCTCCGGACAAGGTCAAGAAGGAAAAGCTCAGGGATAACCTGACCAGGTTTGCCGACCAGGCCCGGCTAAGTAAGGAACTGGCCACGATTAAGATTGATGTGCCGATAAAAGTCGGGATTGAGGAGCTGAAGTTCAAGCCTTATGATTTGGATAAGCTCAGGGAATTATTCACCGAACTGGAGTTTTCCAAGTTCCTCAAGGACTTGACGCCGGTCAAGTCGCTTTCCTACGACGATTACCACCTGATAAACAATGACAAGGACTTCGCCCGGCTGATAGATCGGGTAAAGAAATCACGTGAGTTTGCCGTTGACGTAGAAACCACGTCTTTAGACACTTTGCTGGCTGAGCTGGTCGGGATTTCCATATCGCTCAAGGAGCACGAGGCTTATTATATTCCTTTGCGGCACGAAACCAAAGAGAATCAGCTGCCGGTGAAAGAGGTTATTGCCGCGCTAAAGCCGATACTGGAAGACAACAAACATCTCAAAATCGGGCAGAATATCAAGTATGATATGCTGGTGTTCCGGCAGGAGGGCGTGAATATCGCGGAACCAATTTCTGACACGATGGTGGCTTCGTACCTGCTCAATCCTAATAAGCACAATCATAACCTGGAAGAGATTTCACGCGAACACCTGGGGCATCAGATGATTACATACAAGGATGTGGTCGGCACCGGGCAGAAGGAGATCACCTTCGATAAGGTCGAGGTCGAGAAGGCCAAGGTCTATTCGGCCGAGGACGCTGACGTGACATTCCTGTCCCACCAGAAACTGATGCCCTTGCTGAAAGAGGAAAAGCTGGACAAGCTCTACTCGGAAATGGAGCTGCCGCTGATATATGTTCTGGCCGACCTAGAGCGGAACGGCGTCAAGATAGACACTGTTTTCCTGAAAGAGTTGTCCGAGGAATTCGAGAAGCGCTTGGACAAGATAAAACTAAAGGCGTATGAATTGGCTGGCGAGGAGTTTAATCTAGACTCACCCAAGCAACTCCAGGTTATTCTTTACGAGAAGCTCGGTCTTTCCAAAGGCAAGAAGATTAAGACCGGTTTTTCCACGGACAGCGACGCTTTGGCTAAGCTGGCCAACGAGCACGATCTGCCGGAGAAGTTATTGCAATACCGAACCCTAGCCAAGCTGAAGAATACTTATATAGATGCATTGCCGGAATTAGTCAATGCTAAAACCAAGAGACTGCATACATCGTTTAACCAGACCGTGACCGCCACCGGGCGGTTGTCATCATCCGATCCGAACCTGCAGAATATACCGGTCAGGACAGAAGAGGGGCGCAAAATCAGGCAGGCGTTCATCCCCGAAAAAGGGTGTGTATTGGTCAGTGCTGACTACTCGCAGATTGAATTAAGACTGTTGGCCCATTTCTCAAAGGATAAGGTGCTGATTGATGCCTTTGAGCATAACCAGGATATTCACTCCCGGACGGCTTGTGAGATATTCAACCAAACCGAGGATATGGTCAGCGAGGACATGCGGAGGTTGGCCAAGACGATTAATTTCGGTATTATTTACGGGATGTCGGCGCACGGGTTGGCCATGCAGTTGGGTATGAGCCATTCGTTGGCCCAGTCTTATATCGACCATTATTTCCAAAAATATCCCAAGGTAAAGGATTATTTTGAAGCGGCTTTGGCTCAGGCCAGGAAAGACGGATACGTAACGACTTTAATGGGGCGAAAGAGGCCTTTGCTGGAGATTAACAGCGCTAATGCAACAGTGCGCGGATTTGCCGAAAGGGCGGCCATTAATGCTCCTTTGCAAGGCACGGCGGCTGATATTATGAAACTGGCTATGATAAAGGTTTATAACCGACTTAGAGAAGGTAAATTCAACGCTCAAATGACCATTCAGGTGCATGATGAACTGGTGTTTGAGGTTGCGTCAGACGAGTTAATGGACTTTGTCAAGGTAGTACGGCAGGATATGGAGAATGTCATCGAGCTGGATGTGCCGCTTAAGGTGGATATCTCCAAAGGACCGAATTGGGCGGATATGACCCTGATTAAGGAATAACATCATTTCTGGAATAAAATAGCCTCCAAAACAGCATAAAATAAGTATTTTTATTGTTACAAAAATGTAACAATCACAGGTGTAAATTACGACAAGGTAACGCTAAAAACAAGCTCAGATTTTAGTGGTTAGGTAACAATGCATTACTTCGTGCTAATACCATTAAAACTCAATAATTACAGGGTTTATAGGGGTATTATCGATTAATCAGGCAAACCTATTTATCTTATCTTTGGCACGCTATTTGCTCTTAATTTATAGTGTATTTAACTTGACAAAATTGAGGTGAAAACTAAGGTAAATATATGCCTGACAATAGGAACGGATACCTCAAAATAGTCCTTATTTTGCTGTTTGCCGCTGGCATACTCAGCTATGGCGGTTTTTGCCAGGATGAGGCGAATAAAGTAATTACAGGCAGCAGTATCATCCCGCAGAATCCTTCAAACCTTGTGGCAACGGTTATATCTGATTCGGAGATTGATTTGGCATGGTCTGATAACTCGCCTAATGAAGGTGGATTCATAATAGAGCGAAAAACTTCGCAGACAGCTACTTTTCAGGTTCTGGCTACAGTTACGTCAAATGTCACGACCTATGCTGACACAAATGTTGCTGAATTAACCAATTATTTTTACCGGGTAACGGCATTTAACGCGGTCGGGCAAAGCGACCCGTCAAACGAAGTAGCCTTGGTCGCGCCCTGGACCATCGTCACTATTGACAGCCAGGATAACACCGGTAATTATCCGTCAATGGGGATGGATAACAATAATAAGCTGCATATCGCTTATTATGATGCTACTAAGTCAGATTTAAAGTATGCGACTAATATTTCCGGGACATGGGCAACTGAAATAATAGACGGTCTTAATAGTAATACGGGTGATTTCCCGTCATTAGCCATTGATAATTCCGGCAAGGTTCATATCAGTTATTTTGACCAGGCAAGCTCTTATCTGAAATATGCAACTAATATTTCAGGGTTATGGCAAACCAGTACGGTCGATTACGGCAGCTCAGCGGGTTTTTATACTTCTATCGCGGTTGATTCCAACGGCAAGGCGCATATAAGTTATTTTGATAGCGTGGCCAGCGCGGTAAAATACGCAACCAATGCAACCGGCTCATGGGCTATTACCACCGTTGATTCGGCCGGATATACCGGTCTGTATACTTCGATTACTCTGGACCGAAACAATAAAGTGCACATAAGCTATTATGATCAAACCAACGGCGACCTGAAGTATGCCAGCAACTATTCCGGTTCGTGGGTGATGTCAACAATAGACAGTGCCGGCGATGTGGGTTACTTTACCGATATTGCGCATGATGCTCTGAATAAGATTCATATTGTTTATTATGACCGTTCAAATGGGGACTTGAAGTATGCCACGAACAAGTCCGGGGTTTGGGTGACGTCGAGCCTGGACATGGCTGGGGATGTCGGGAAATATCCTTCGATTACTCTTGATGGAAATAATACTATCAATGTTTGCTATCAGGACGTGACTAATCTGAAACTTAAATACCTCAGGGAAAATGGCGGTGCCTATCAGATCGTAACTGTTGATGATAACGGCGAGAACAACTCCATAGTTATCGGTCCGACCGGAGTTCATATTGCTTATTTTGACGGCAGGAACCGGGACTTGAAATATGCATCAAATTCCAATGTGCTATGGCAGGTGATGTATCCGCCGTCTGAACTGACGGCAACAGGGATTTCCCCGACTCAGATAGACTTGGTTTGGAAAGATAATTCCAATAATGAAAACGGGTTCAGTATCGAAAGGCGACGTGCGGATGAAAGCTCATTCATTGAAATAGCCACAGTAATTACAGATACGACTTCGTTTTCGGATATCGGCCTGAATCCGGCAACTTTCTATTATTATAGAGTAAAAGGATTTGATGGGCCCAGTCAGACGATATATTCGAATGAGGTAAGTACCAGAACCAAGTACAACAGTCCGGGTACACCGGTACTGGTTTCGCCGGGCGATGGGGCAGAAGCCATCGCGATTAACCCTGTGTTTACGTGGGTGGCCACGACTGATACCTTATTCTACAAACTTCAGGTGGGCATAACACCGGTTTTATCCATAACTGTTTTGGATCAGAGTAATCTTACGCGTACGTCATATGCATATACCCAAACACTTAACCGGTTTACTACTTATTACTGGTGGGTCAAATCGATAAACCTGGATAGCGAAAGCAGTTGGTCAACAGTCTATAGCTTTACTACGATATTGAGCGTGCCGACTCTTTCCAACCCCGGAAATAATGCCACGTTGGTATCTGTCAATCCGTCACTTAACTGGAATTTGATTAATGGGGCTGATTCATACGATATCCAGTTGGCTAATGATTCGTTATTCTCGTCACCAACCGTATTCACTTCGACTTCGGCATCATATGCGCCGTTAAATTTAAACCTAGAAACTCTTTATTATTGGCGCGTACGGGCGGCAAGAAATAACCAATCCGGAGAATGGTCAACGCCATACGGTTTTACGACGATTATGGCTGCACCATCCGTACCGGCTCTTGTTTCGCCGGTTGATAACGCGGTGGCCATACCTCCGGCCGGCGCATTGTTTACGTGGAATGCCGTGACAGCAGCTGTAACTTATAATTTACAAGTGGCTTCGGATTTCGGATTTAGCAGTCTTGTCATAAATCAGAGCGGTATTTCAACGACCAGTACACTGATATCCACTCTTCAGGGGGCGTCGACATACTACTGGCGGGTGGCAGCGGTCAATCCGGGCGGCACCAGCGCTTGGTCAACCAGTCGGTTATTTTCGACGATGATTACGACGCCAAGCTTATTGTTACCGACAAACAATGCCGAAACGGTTTCATTGATGCCGACTTTGTCGTGGTCAAGCTCAAGCTACGCGACCGCATACAATGTTCAAGTGGCAGGCGATAGTAATTTTTCGGCTTTGATTGTTGACCTGGTCGGACTTGTCAGTACCATATATCAAACCAGCCAGCTGGCATATAATACCTCTTATTATTGGAGGGTTCAAGCCGGACGGACGGGAGAGACGACAGGCTGGTCGGCTCCGTATAAATTTACGACCTTGCTTGCTAAACCAAATCCGGTTACCCCGACTCATAGTTCTTCAATGATTCAGGTTAATCCGACTTTTAGTTGGACGTCTGTAGCGGGCGCGGCAAGCTACACCTTGCAAGTCTCAAACGCAATAGATTTTTTAAGCACGATAGTTAATCAAGGTTCCATAACCAGTATATCGTATCAGGCATCAGGATTGAATTATTACAATAGTTATTACTGGCGGGTTAAAGCCGTTGGGGTGAATAATAGCAGTGACTGGTCATCGATATCGCAATTTAGCACCACGCTAACTTCCCCCGGATTGATTTCGCCGACCAATAACGCCACCTGTATGCCTACCACAATGAACATAACCTGGGGAATTGTAAACGGAGCTTCATCATACACGATTTATTTTTCCGCCAACCAGGATTTTAGCACCTACTCAATATATACATCAACCGGAACATCTTGTCTGGTTGGAGGATTGAATACTTCGACAGTTTATTATTGGAAGGTTAGGGCAGATAATAATGATGGTTCGAGTGGATGGTCAGAAGTACGGCACTTTACGACTCAGCCACCATTACCGGCGCAAACGACATTAGTATCGCCTGTTGATGAGGCAACTCGAATATCTACTGATCCGGTTATGAAATGGAATGCCTCGGAATTTTCATTGACATATTCAATGCAGGTGTCCACGGATTCACAATTTAATAATTTAGTATTGAATACGGACAACCTGGTCGGAACCACCAAAGCAATAAGTGGTCTTAACACCAATACTGTTTATTATTGGCGACTAAGGGGTGTAGGCAGTGAAGGTATCGGCTCGTGGTCAGACACCTGGTCTTTTACGACTATCCCGGCAACTCCCGCTCAGCCGGTATTGTTGACTCCGGTTACCGGGATTACCGGCATAGCATTGCCGGTAACATTTACCTGGCAGGTCTCAAGCAACGCTTCCAGCTATCATCTGAAGGTTTCTGACAGTATGCTTTTTACCAATCTTTTGATAGACCGGCCCGGGATAACGGAAACTATGTATGCGCCGCCGGATGGAATTCTCAACTGGGGTGGTATTTATTACTGGCAGCTTCAGGCAGCGGGTAATACCGGAGAATTGAGCGACTGGTCAACTGTCGGTAGTTTCAGGGTTATCGGAGTTCCTTTATTGAATTCCCCTGTGAGCGGAACGCTTATTTCAGACGGTAGTGTTTTGCTTACCTGGACACCGGCTAACGATAATTCTTTGTTCCGAGTGCAGTTGAGCAAGGATCCCGGTTTTTCGACTATATTCAGCGACCAAACCAATATGGCCGGCACTTCTTATACGGCCAGCAACTTGGTCAGGTTTAATACCTATTACTGGAGGATCTGTGGCATAAATGTCAATGGAATTTCTGCCTGGTCTTCACCCTGGAGTATTACCAAGACACTTACAAATTCCGGCAATAACACCTGGGCGTATTATAGGCCCATAACCCTGACTAATTCAACAAGCACTCTAACTAATTACGCCGTAGCCATCAACCCATTTACTGATTCTAATTTTATTAATAACACCGGATTGGTCGGGAGTTGGCATTTTAGTGAGGAGTCAGGTAATTCTACAGCAGACATGTCCGGCTATAATAATATTGGAACGTTAGTTAGCGGCATAGACAGGGTTGCTGGCATATCCGGAAATGCTCTTCAATTTAACGGGGCCAGCAGTTATTTGATTGCTGGTTCGTCGTCAACCCTGGCGCCGTCTCAATTCACTCTCGAAAGCTGGTTTAATATGGCGGCAACGCCGGCGCCGTCTTCTTATATTATGTTTAGGCCCAACTGTTATTTTCTTGAGTTGTATCCGGGGACTTATGCCTTATGGTTGTATAATGGAACTTCTTACCAGGGTATAAATACCGGAAGTTTTGCGCCGGCATTGGATACTTGGGTACATTTTGTCGCTACTTATGATGGAGCGACGGCAAAATTATATGTGAATGGCGTGGAGAAAGGCTCCGGGGTTTTAAGTTACACCCCATCGGCCACGCAACAATTAAGGTTCGGGGCATCAAATGTTCCGAGTAACTTTTTTAATGGCAACTTGGACGAGGTCCGTATTTACAACCGGGCTCTATTCCTGTCCGAAATTCAGTCCCGCTACAACGCTGGTTCCCCCAAGATTAGGCTGGACTACGCCGATGTTCGGTTTACCGATGCATCCGGGCTTGATTCCTTGCCGTACTGGCAGGAGTTAGATACAAGATTTTGGGTAAAAATCCCCTCATTACCTTCAGGCAACACCGGAATAAGGATGTATTACGGGAATAACCTGGCCGAGACTGAGAGTTCTTTAAATAACACCTTCGTTTGGAGCGATGATTTTAGCGGCAATACTCTTAATACGGATACTAAATGGGTCAAAAATGACAGCGGCGGATGGGTTTCGCAAAATGATAAACTGATATTTTCCGGCGGTTCTTCCACTTGGGGTAATCCTTCTATCTACAGCATGCAAACCTTTGGCCGAACTGATTCATTAATGCTGGAGTTCGATTACAAAGGAACATTCAGCGATTATAGCACGATGTTTGGTTGGAAAAATACGGGCACTGCGACTGATTATCCTAACTTAATATACGGATTTTATTCTAATGCTTCGGGGACTGATGATATTTTTGAAGAAGGAACTAACAGGGGCGATGTTGGCAAGAATTGGGTTTCAAATCAATATTACAAGATAAGAATGCCGGTCAAGACCGGAGGCGGTTGTAAATATCAAATGTCGGTTAATGGCGGGAACAGCTGGATAACCTGGTATGATTCCACGTATTCCTTAGAGGCTAATCTAAGGGTGGCAATTATTCATCATCATAACTCATTCGAAATAGATAATCTGCGTGTCCGTAAGTATGTTTCAAGCGAGCCGTCATCAACAACCGGTTCTCAGGAGTTCAATCTGTCTATCCCCGTGAATTTTATTGCCAATGTTGTTTCAACATCAAGAATTGACCTGTCCTGGCAAGATTTTATGGTTAATGAAGACGGTTTCAAGATAGAGCGTTCGCTGGACGGAGTCAATTACTCTGTCTTGGCGAATGTGAATGCCAATACGACTTCGTATTCCGATGCCGGATTGAATTCGGGTACGGCATACTATTATAGAATCAAAGCTTACAGGTTTACCGGTGGAGATGGTGCGGCTACCGTAGCTACTGCTTCGACAGTGATTCCTGTCGCACCATCAAACCTGATAACCACAACGGTCCGTTCGTCTGCCATAACAATGAATTGGGCGGATAACTCTAATAACGAGGCTGGATTTGAGGTTTGGCGTTCTGTAGACGGGGTCAACTACACCCTGCTTGCCACTCTTGCCCGCAATACTACTTCATACACCGATAGCGGGCTTTTGATGGCTGCTTCATATGCTTACCGTATCAGCGCCTATAATGGTATCGGCAGGAGTGATTACTCTAATTTAATAATCGAAACTATTTTAGTCGTTGAAGCGACGGGTGGGACAGTTACTTATTTGGGTGATTACGCCATTAATACTTTTACTTCGAGCGGGACGTTTGCAATTACAGCTGGTGTTAATGCTCAAGTGCTTATGGTCGGCGGTGGCGGAGCCGGTGGTGGTAGGCATGGGGGTGGCGGCGGTGGCGGTGGTGTTTTGCATATGCCCAGCATAACTATTTCCCCGGGAAGTTATCCTATAGTTGTCGGGGCCGGAGCACCCACTAATACCGGAGGTACCGGCGTTGCCGGTGCGAATGGAAGTGATAGCACAGCTTTTAATGAAATAGCAAAAGGCGGTGGAGGCGGAGGGTCATATAGTGGTATAAATGGCATAGCCGGCGGCAGTGGCGGTGGTGCCGGCCATAGCGCCACTAACGGCGGCGCTGCAACCCAGGGCAATCCTGCATCGCATTCTGGAACTGGCTACGGAAATCTTGGCCCTAATAATCCCAGCGCTGGAAATGAAGCTTGCGGCGGCGGTGGTGCCGGGGCTCCCGGACAAGCATCAGTCGGAGAGTCTTACGGTGGCGCCGGTGGCGCGGGTATTCCTATTGCAATTTTGGGGGACACCTACTATTGGGGTGGCGGCGGTGGCGGTGGCGGATGGGAACAAGTGGCCGGTAATGGTGGCATCGGCGGTGGTGGTGGCGGTGGCTTTGCGAATACTACATACACTGATGCGAACTATGGGTTGGGTGGAGGTTCTGCTATAAATAGCGGTCAAGCTGGTTATCATGGCGATCCTGGTCCTGGTGGTCATGGCGGCGCCGGTGGCGCAAACACGGGTGGCGGTGGCGGCGGTTCCGGCCAAAATAACTGGAATGCTTATACCGGTAATGGCGGCGCTGGCGGTTCCGGCATTGTGATAGTAAAATATCTGACCCATTATGATTTTAATATAACCACGAATTTGATTGCTCAGGTTAGTTCTGAAACTTCTGTAAAACTAACCTGGCAGGATAACTCGCCCTGGGAAACCGGATTCAAAATTGAGCGTTCCCTGGATGGTATCGATTGGGTTCAAATTAATACCGTATTGGCTAATACCACAGTTTATACCGACACAAGCGTATCAGCCACCACAAACTATTATTACCGGGTCAGGTCTTATACCCCGCTTGTGAACCATCCGTATTCTAATACTGAACCAACCCGGACTTCGCTGCCTGCTGCGCCGGCTAACCTTATAACCACAACGGTTTCGTCATCTTTTATTACTATTCAGTGGAATGATGTTAGTAATGAGAACAGCTTTGAAGTCTGGCGAACCACGGATGGCACGAACTATAATCTTGCTGCGACGCTTAACCGCAATGTTATTTCTTATACCGACAATTCGGTAGTAATGGCAACCACATATGCTTATAAGGTTCGGGCGTATAATGGGATCGGCTATAGTAATTATTCCAATGTTATTTGCGATACAACTTCTGTTGTAAAGGCAACTGGCGGAACCGTCACAAATTCGGGTAATTATAAAACCCATACCTTTACTTCAAGCGGGACCTTTATAGTTATATCAGGTAACGGTAATGTTGAAGCTCTGGTGGTTGGTGGGGGTGGCGCCGGAGGCGGCAATGGAAGTGGTAATAATATTGGAGGAGGAGGAGGCGGCGGCGGCGGTGTAGTTTATAATCCATCGTTCCCTGTTACAGTTCAGTCATATTCTGTAACTGTTGGTGCTGGAGGAATAGGCACTACTGGAAACCCGACAAACGGCGGGAACAGCGTATTTAGCTCTCTGACTGCAATCGGCGGCGGTTATGGAGGTGGCTGGAACGGCAGCGCCTACTATTCAGCCAATTCGGGAGGATCCGGAGGTGGCGGTATTTATTCGTTGAATGCTGGTGCTTCAGGAACAACTGGCCAAGGTAATAGCGGAGGTAATGGGGCAACACCAATCAATTATCCGGGTGGCGGCGGCGGTGGTGCCGGGGCGGTCGGCCAAACAGCTCCCAATAATAATGCGGGAGGCAATGGAGGCATTGGCTTTTTATGTAATATTACTGGTTCTCCAATTTATTACGCCGGAGGAGGTGGTGGTGGACTTGGAGCTAGTGGAAATTCCGGAGTTTTTGGTGTTGGCGGAAATGGTGGAGGGGGTAATGGATCTGCAAGTTCTGTTGGTACAAATGGTACTCCTAATACTGGTGGTGGCGGGGGAGGTGCTGGCAATAACATGGGATCGCCTTATTCCAACGCTAAAGGTGGAGATGGTGGCTCAGGCATAGTTATTATTCGTTATCTGGCTTCAAGCGGTATTGTTGCCACAGGCGGGACAATTATGGAGCCTAATACAAAAATCCATACTTTTATCTCAAGCGGAACGCTGAATGTAACTAGTGGCGGGAATGTGGAAGTTTTGGTGGTGGCCGGCGGTGGCGGTGGGGGGATGGATATGGGCGGTGGCGGTGGCGGCGGAGGGGTGATATATAACCCATCCTATACGATTACCGCGGGAGTAATGAATATAACTGTTGGGGCCGGAGGAACCGGGGCCCCGGCAGCTGGTACTAACGGACAGCCCAGCGCTCATCAATATACCATCCCGGCTCAGAATGGCGGAAACTCAATTTTTGGAACGCTGACTGCCATAGGTGGTGGATTCGGAGGAAGTTCGTATCAAGGATATACGCCGGGTATTGCCGGAGGCAATGGCGGTTCGGGAGGCGGCTCAAGCGGATACAACGATACCGCTGCAACGTTTTATGGAGGAACTGGCACTGCAGGGCAGGGTTATAGGGGAGGGAATTCTACAGCGACCTACTATTCTGGAGGTGGCGGTGGCGCGGGAGGTCAAGGTACGGATTCACCTGCTCAACCAGATGGCGGCCCCGGAGTATTAAATTCTATTTTAGGGACTGCTTATTACTGGGGTGGCGGTGGCGGCGGGGCTTCATACTCCCTTTCGAATGGTGGTAATGGTGGTATCGGGGGCGGCGGCGGTGGGGCTGTCGGGACCACTACTGGCGGCGCTGGACTGAATAACGGTTCTCCTGGTGGTGGAGGTAGTCCCAATACTACCACCAATACACCTGGGGGTAATGCGGGCGCCAATACCGGTGGTGGCGGAGGGGGTGGTTCGCACTATAATGCTAATAACAGGGGTGGTAACGGTGGTTCTGGCATCGTAATAGTAAAATATTTTGATAGTGGTGATAACGTTACTACTAATTTAGTGGCAAAAGTAAATACAGTTGCCGAAATCGTACTAACCTGGCAGGATAATTCACCCAGTGAGAATGGATTTAAGGTTGAGCGTTCGCCTGACGGTAGTGCTTGGGCTCAGATTACTGATTTACCGGCTAATACAACGGTTTACACTGATACAGGCGTGTTCGGCGGAAATACCTATTATTATCGTGTTTACTCATATAATTTCCTGCTGAATCATCCATATTGCCAGATTGTAACAAGCACTATACCGGCTATCGCACCGTCGGGATTAATAACAAACACTGTTGGACCATATAATATAGTGCTACAATGGGTTGATAATTCTAATAACGAAACCGGATTTAAGTTAGAGCGCTCACTGAATGGTACTGATTGGACCGAACTTACCGCTATCTTGGTAGCCAATACAACCTCTCATAATGACGAAACTGGGTTAAGCAGAGACACTCAGTACTATTACCGCATCAGAGCGTATAATGGATTAGGAAACAGTTCTTATTCAAACACACTTTTAACAAGGACGCTTAATTTTACGTTCATAGGCAATGGTAAGGACGGCACTATTACTCTTGGAGCCGGTAACTGGCATACCACCAATTACGGTAATAACGGCGGGCAGCCTGAAGGATACACATCTTATATTAACAGCTCGGTCAGCGGCGGGACCACAACCATACCTGTGGTAGCTACTGCTGGATTCAATGCCACAGATGAAGTGCTTATTCATTTTGGACATAGCACCAATTCTACGACTAGGGATAATTACGCTGGGATGTATTATTTCACCAAGGTATCGAGCAAAACATCTTCTACTATTGTGGTTCAGGATGGTATACCTTGGGCTGTAAACTCAGCGAACGACCGGGTTCAGGTAACCCGGGTGCCGAATTACACCAATGTCACGATTAATGGTGTGGTAATTGGCAATGGTTGGGACTGGTATCAATATGGTATTGTTTGTTTTAAAGCCACTGGAACGGTAACGTTTAGCGGCAGTGGCAGTATAAACTATTCAAAGCTAGGCTACCAAACAACGTGGCTTGCGCCCGGAAGTGATACTGCTACCAATGCAACCCCTGGAACAGGATATAATTTTGGTTTAGGTACGCCCGGAGGAGGTGGTGGTGGAACGCATGGACATTACGGTGGATATGGTGTTGGAGGAAGCTCGACTAGTAGTGCTAGCTCTCTTTGGAAAAGTCGGGCAGCATTATTAGGTACTAACGATATGGGTACTCGTTCATATTTAGGGTCTTCTGGCGGATGGGGTGCCCAGAATCATGGTGGTAGTCAAGGAGATTCTAATCAAAGAGGTGGTTATGGTGGTGGTATAGTTTGGATTGGAGCTTATACTATTAATTTTAGTAATTTAACAGGTTGTATTCAAGCTAATGGTGAGGGTGGTAGAGGTATTCCTGGTAGTGGGTGGTGGGATGGTGGTGGAGGTGGGTCAGGTGGATCAGTTATAATTAAAGCATATACTATTCAAAATATGGCTGTTAATTCTCTTTCCGCAACAGGTGGTGGTGGTGCTGCTGTGGATAGTGGTGGTAGTGCTAGACATGGTGAGGATGGACAAATAACTAGGGGCGGCAACGGAGGAACTTATAATGCTGGTGGATCTGGATCTACTTCAGGCTCGGGTGGCGGTGGCGGTGGTCATAGCGGTGCTGGTGAAGCAGGGCAAGCAACTTATGGGGGAAGGGGTGGAACTGGAAACTCGCCTGGTGGGGCTGGGGGCGGAGGGGCCGGCAGGATACGTATAGATTATCATACTGTAAATGGAACGGTTTTCAATGGCTTGGTTCCAATACCAACTCAGGCACCAACAGTTGGTTATGCGATAGACGCTAATTATTAATAATTATAATCAGGAAACGATGATGAAACACGATCGTATCTACATAAAACTGAGCGTGATGCTATTAATCGGCATAGCCATGCTTAGTTACGGCGGCTTCTGCCAGGATGAGGCTGCAAAGGTAATAACCGGCAGCAGCAGCGTGGCGCCGGAAACGCCATCAGGCCTTACGGCTGTGGTGTCATCGCAGACGCGTATAATCTTGTCCTGGACGGACAACTCCGCTAATGAGGATGGATTCAATATCCAGCGTAAGGTCGGAGCATCCGGGACCTATCAGGCATGGGCAAGTTTACCCGCTAATACGACGGCCTATTCGGATACGGCCATTTCAGAGGCCAATATCTACTATTATCGAGTATCAGCTTTTAACCAGTCGGGAGAAAGCGGATACTCCAATGAAGCCAATACCGGCACGATATGGACGATTAATACCATTGACACTACGGGCAATGTGGGTGGATTCACCTCAATCGGTGTGGACGGTAACGGCAAGACGCATATCAGCTATTACGATTATACCAATAGCGACTTGAAATACGCCACTAACGCCTCCGGCAGCTGGTATACTAAACCTATTGATACCATAGGTGAAGTTGGCGAATTCTCTTCCATAGTCATTGATCATAATAATATTGTTCACATTTCATATTATGATAGGACCAACACCAATCTTAAGTATGCTAATAATGCAGGCGGGAATTGGCAGAATTACACCATAGACAGCGATGGAGACAACGGATTTTACTCGGCCATAGCGGTGGATTTGGCGGACAAGGTGCATATTTCGTATTACAACAGCACCTCCAGCGACCTTAAATACGCCACCAACGCTTCGGGCAGTTGGCAGACCTATACGGTGGATTCAGCCGGGCAG
>JBBAAP010000017.1 GCA_041658285.1 Candidatus Brocadiia bacterium | reverse complement strand
GGTCTGCCGTCTGAAGAGCATGTCCGCGAGGGTGTTATTGCCGCGCGCATCGCCGCCCAGGCCGCGGATATCGCCAAGGGTAATAAGATTGCCTGGGAGCAAAACAAGTTGTTTTCAAAACTGCGCCGTAAATGCAAATGGGAGGAACAGATTAGTTTGTCGCTTGACCCGATAAAATCACGCCGGTACCGCAATATGCGAAAAACCAACAAGTCCCGGACAATAGCCGGTTGTACTATGTGCGGTGAATTATGCGTATATACGCTCAATAATAACATCTAAGTTATGAAAAACGGCAGCTACCAGAGGAAGCAATATCTTATCGATAAGCCTTTCCAGTATAAATACATTTCGAGCTGGATAATTTTTGCGATGCTTTTTATGATTTGCACCTCTGGAATCATATTCCTGGGAATACTTGTATTCAAAAAATCCTCTTCTTTCAGTTGGACCGAGATTATTTATATGGCTCATATTGATTTGATTTTTATTGCGCTGGCCATAGTTGCTTTCAGTATATACTTGGTCCGGCTTTCGCATAGAATTTCTGGCGCCGCCTACCGAATCCAGCAAAGCATAAAGAGAATTTCTGATGGTGATTACGATTTCTCAATAGCTTTGAGGGAGAAGGACTATTTGAAACATGTGGCCGCCGATATGAATGACCTTATTGTTAAATTGCGTAAACGTGAGGAAGTAATTAAGAGGCTTTCTTCGGAAGTAAAGTACATGCTTTTTGTATTGTCGGAATATGAAGACATCCCTGATAATTTTAAGGAATTAATGACTAAAACGGATGAGTCTCTGAGGGAGCTATTCTTGGAAAAACCAAATGCGACTGCTGATACTAAAATATGGGCCGATAAAATAGGTGGAAGCGGGAAGGAAACCGTTAATAAACCTGTTCCTGAATAGGCCTTTCGAAAGTTTGTAAGTCTTTATGAGTATTAAATGCGTTGTGGGATTGCAGTGGGGTGATGAAGGTAAGGGGAAAATAGTAGATACACTTTCTAAGCAGGCCGATTTTGTGGTTCGCTTTCAGGGTGGTCATAATGCCGGACACACCGTTGTCATCGGAGAAAATAAGTTTGTTCTACACTTGATACCTTCCGGTATTCTTCACCCTGGTGTGATATGCGTTATTGGCAATGGGGTGGTTATTGATCCCAAACAGTTCCTGGCCGAACTTGAACAGCTCCGCCGCAAGGGCATACGAATAAAGAATAATATTTTTATCAGCGATCGGGCGCACTTGATTCTGCCTTATCATAAAGTGATGGATAATATATCAGAAAATAAGCTGGGGCAGAATAAAATAGGTACCACCGGATTGGGTATAGGTCCTTGCTATACCGATAAATACGCTCGGACTGGGGTCAGAATTATTGATTTGTTTGATCCCGCCTATCTTAAAGAACGTATTAAGGCGAATCTGAGCCATAAGAATGTTATGATTTCATTGGCCGGGCTAAAGCCGTTAGCTTGGCAGGATATCTATAAGGAATATCTTGGTTATGCCCGGAACTTAAAACCTTACGTGGTCGACGCCAGGGTGATGCTTATGGATGCGTTAAGGAAGAATAAACGGATTCTTTTTGAAGGTGCCCAGGGAACGTTGCTGGACGTTGATTTCGGGACTTATCCTTTTGTAACCTCGTCCAATGCTGACATATCCGGGCTTTCGGCCGGCATAGGAATAACCTTGAAGAAGTTTAACAGCATCATCGGCATACTTAAGGCTTATACCACCAGGGTGGGTAGTGGTCCTTTCCCGACCGAATTAAGCGGTTTTGCGGGCGAAGACCTTAGACAAAGAGGCGGAGAATTTGGCGCTACCACGGGTCGGCCCCGCAGATGCGGTTGGCTGGACCTGGTAAGCGCTAGATATGCTACAGAAATAAATTCGGTTGACTCAATCGCCATGACTAAGCTGGATGTCTTGAGTCATCTTAAAACCATAAAAATAGGAATGGCATACAAATATAAGGGCCGGACGATACGCAACTTCCCGTCTGGCGCAAGGGTTTTGGAAGATTGTGGGATAGTTTATAAGGAAATGACGGGTTGGCAGAAGGATATATCTGCCGTGAAGTCATCCCGCGATTTGCCCGCGGCAGCTAAAAGATACTTGGATTTTATAGAGCACTCTCTTGATACACACATTAAGATTGTCTCCGTTGGCCCTGACAGAAAACAAACTCTTTTTAGATGAAAATTCCCGAACATATCGCGATAATAATGGATGGCAACGGACGTTGGGCCGCTGAACGCAAGCTATCCCGGATGAAGGGGCATGAAGCCGGGGCAGACGCAGTACGCAGGATTATCAAAGAAGCTGCCCGTATAGGCGTTAAGGAACTCACCCTTTACGCTTTTTCACGCGAGAACTGGAAACGGCCTAAATACGAAGTTAACTACCTGATGCGCTTACTTTATAATTATCTTAGGCAGGAATATGCTGAGATTATGAAGAATAATCTGCGATTCCGTGCTATCGGCCGGATTGAAGAGCTCCCAGAGAAAGTCCGCAGTGAAATAGGCCGGATAATCAAGGATAGTTCATCAAATACCGGTATGGTATTGAGGCTGGCCCTTAATTACGGTTCCAGGACTGAGATAGCCGATGCGGCAGCCAAGATTTCTTTGGCGGTTAAATCAGGCCAGGTCGATCCGAAGAATATAACGGAGGAGCTATTCAAGGAATTCCTCTATAATCCGGATATGCCCGATCCTGATTTGATAATAAGGACGGCCAGTGAAATGCGTTTAAGTAACTTTTTGCTCTGGCAGGCGTCTTACAGCGAGCTCTGGGTTACTCCGATTTACTGGCCTGATTTTGAAAAGGAACATTTGCTTCAGGCAATAAAGGACTATGGACAACGAGAACGTCGGTTCGGGGGGAGGGGTGGATGCTTAGGAAAAGAATAATACCGGCCAGTTTGATAGTTTTGATCATATCAGGATTGTTCTACTTTGATTATCATTTTCAATCAAAATTAGGTTTTACCCTGCTTCTTGGTTTTGTTGCCGTAGGAAGTCTTTTTGAGTTTTACGGCATGTACGAGAATATTGGGGTAAAAACGCCTAAAATAATTCCATCTGTTGTTATTCTTTGGTGGTTGCTGTTGGCGTTTCTTAATTACCCGCCAAAATTATATGTTTTACAGCTTAATTCTATCATTGTCTTTGTGTTTTTGTTGGTTATGATGATTTATTATCTTTTTAGTATTCGCAGCTATCAAAATATTTTTGTATCTGTTATCGGATTTGTTTATGTCCTTGTTCCTATTGCCGGTAGCCTGATTATCTACAACGCTTGTGGCTTATGGGGGCTTGTTTATGTCATTGCCATAATTAAGATTGGCGACTCGCTGGCCTATTTCGGCGGCACTTGGTTTGGAAAGCATAAATTAGCCCCGACTATCAGTCCCAATAAAACAGTCGAAGGATTTATTATTGGCATACTGGGCGGTGCGCTCAGTGGATTTCTATTGTTATATGTTATGAATGGGGGAGGTTTAGCTCTGTCCTTTAAGCGAATAATACTGGTTTTTACCGCTAATTTTATTATCGTAATGTTCGGGCAGATGGGTGATTTATTAGAATCGATGTTTAAGCGCCATTGCCAGATAAAAGATTCCGGAAAATGGCTGGGCGGCTTGGGCGGCGTGCTGGACACGGTTGACAGCCTATTTCTAGGCATTCCTGTGGCTCTATTTGCTATGACAGAATTATTGAAATGGTGGTGTATAAAATGAAGCTTACACGTAAAATAAGATTGCCTGGTAATAAGGATTTGATAAATATATTCGGCCCGTATGACAGCCATCTTAAGCTTATCCGGGATCAGTTTGGCGTTAGGATAGCCGTAAACGATCGTGATTTAAAGGTTATGGGAACGGAAAGTGACGTGGCGCAGGTTATCAATGTTCTTTACAAAATAATCTCGTCATCCAAACAGGTCAATACCTCGATGGTGGCAGATTTGATAAATAAATCTAAAGGATATTGCGAACCAGAGGAGCAAAAGTCATCTCATTCCTCAGTGGGTACTACTAAGATTGAAATTCAGCCTAAGACCGAAGGACAGGCGCGTTACATTGAGGCCATGCAGAAGCACGAGATCGTTTTTGGTATTGGTCCGGCTGGGACGGGTAAAACATATCTGGCGGTTGCTCAGGCATTGACGGTATTCAAGGGTAATGGTGTGCATAAAATAGTTTTGTGCCGGCCGGCTGTTGAAGCAGGTGAGCGGTTGGGGTTTTTGCCTGGTGATTATCAGGAAAAAGTTAATCCTTACCTAAGACCTCTTTATGATGCTTTGGGCAGTTTTATCGAGTACCAGCAGTTACGCCGGCTTATGGATAACGGAATAATCGAAGTTGTTCCTCTGGCTTATATGCGCGGACGGAGTTTGAATAATGCTTTTATTATTCTTGACGAAGCACAGAATACAACCTCTGATCAGATGAAGATGTTCCTAACACGAATGGGTAACGGTTCTAGAATAGTGATAACCGGCGATATCACGCAAATTGACCTTCCGCCGGGAAAGGTTTCTGGATTGGTTGAGGTTCAGGCTATTCTGGGAAACACTAAAGGCGTGGCATTTTCTTATTTAACCAAGGCTGATATTGTTCGCCACCCGTTGGTTCAGGATATTGTTGACGCTTATGAATCCCGTCGGTCCGCTCATAAAAAGAAATGAAAAAGGGGATATTATATTCAATTCTTATTCTAATAGCCATTGGCGTAGTTGTTTTGATTTTTGCTCTAGTCGGTCTTGAGAAAGTTGCGACAAATCTTAAATTAATCGGTATAGAAGGGTTTTTGGCATACTTTATCGCTGCACTGGCAACTCTTTTTCTGACTGTTTTAGGCTGGAAAATCATTCTACGCTCGCATGGTATTAATGCATCATTGGCGCATACTTCCATTGCGCAGCTTATCGGATACTCCATTAGCGCTGTTACGCCTTCCATGTATGTGGGCGGAGAGCCGCTCAAGGCTATTTATATCGGGCATCTTTACAATACTTCAAAGACCAAAGTATTTGCCACAGCCGTATTTGCCAAGTTCCAGGAGTTGGCCAGCCTGATAGCGCTTATTTATACGGGTACAATTATTATGCTCATTGAAGCTCAGCAGCTTCAATTGCCGCAGGGCATCTGGACGGCTTTACTGGTAGTAGATATAATACTTGGCCTGGTGTTTTTCCTGGCACTTCGAAGTATTATTAAAAACAGTCCGATATTCCCGGATTTAATACGCTGGCTGGGTCGCAAAGGCATATTCAGGCGTAAAATGGAGGATTGGGCTCCAAAAATGGAAAGAATTGAATTACTTGTCCACCAGGCGTTTCGCCATGATTGGAAAGCCGGCACCCGGGCCTTTATCCATAATTTTTTATCCATAGTGGTCGCTTGTTTCAAACCGGTGATATTCTTTTATTTCCTTAAGGGACAAAATGCATTTTCCCTGGGCGAAATTGCTTTGATATTTACGCTAACGCAGATTTCACTGGTTCTGCCGCTAACTCCCGGGGCTCTGGGGATATATGAAGGTGGACAAATAGGCATCTTTTCTTTGGTCGGTATCTTGCCGGGCGATACGGCGACATTCCTGGTAATCGTCAGGTTTACAGATTTATTGGTTGTTGGGGCAGGGTTATATATGGCTGTGCATTTCGGATTAATCAGAATTACTAAAGCAGATGTCGACGCGGTAAAACAGGAAGGATTTTCTGCCGATAAAGAAAGTTCTGCCGGCTAATAAATTCTTACGACTCTTGATTCTGGATAGAAGTATTCCAGAATTTCCCTTGGGCAGTATTCTTGTTTGGACATTTCTCTAGTGCCTTCTTGGCACATGCCCACGGCGTGACCCCATCCTTGGCCGGTGAATTCAAAGTTATCGCCATTATTAGTGACTTTGAACATAGAGCTTCTTAATTTGTTGGGACCCAGCGCAATCCGGAATTTCTGGGCTTCCCATACCATCTCCTGTGATTTACCCCTGATTTTTAAACCCAGTTCCAAAATATGCCCGCCCGGCGCCGTTTTAAGCGGTTTGATTTCTTCGATATAAGCATCTTTGCTGAGTTTTAGTCCTACAACTATTTCCTTGACCGTATAGCGTGCTTGCCAATTTGTGTACTTAGAGTGTCCGCAAAAACCGCACTTTCGTCCGGCCAGTGGCGGCAGGGGAGTCAGCTTGAAAACCAGTTCTCCAGACTCCGTATAACCGCCGCAGGTATCGTGGAATAATGAATTGAATATCTTGCCATTGTAAGCCATGATAATACCTTTTGTATCTTCAATCGCTTTGCGAGTCTTTGGTCCGGTCCGTTCTTCGCCACGATATACTTGCGAAAAAATATCATCTGTCAGATCGTAATCAATTTCAGCCTCTTTTAATTTTGACTGTTTGATGCGGAAAAATGCGAATGTTCGGGCGCTGATGGCTTGGGCGGCAAGCGATTTTTCAGGCCATGACTCATCCATTTCGCTGCTAATAACTCCAGGTAAATAGTTTTCTAAGTCTATTATATTTATAAAGGTAATCTTGGCACCTGTTTTTTTAATTCTCATTCGACCTTTGTAAGGCCGTGATTCTGTTAGGATCAGCCCATCAGTCGGGACCAGTACGATGTCATCGCTGGGAATCCCGGTAAGCCCTAATTGAATTCCATTGGCACTGGTGCTGATTTTGACGCTTTCGCCGCTACTTCTTTTGATCCAGAGTTTAGCCGAAGTGAAAGCCAAACGTCGTTCCGGCGAATAATTGTATACAGAATAAGATTGCTCAATCGTTAATAATGCGTTCGTAACTTCCCGATAATCGGTTAGGATGATTTGAAGGTGGGGTGGTTCTGATATTGATTGGAGAGAAGCCTTATAGTGATAGAAATTATTTAATGATGGGCTGATGCACCCGCTCAGGGTAATTGCCGTTGTGATAATCGTTAACAGGATTCTATTTTTTAGCATAACGTTCATACTCGCTGAAGATGCAACCGCAATATTGCTGTCGGTAAAGATTGTGGTCCTTAGCCAGTTTTTTGCTTTCTTGATAAAGCGAAGTCATAAGTTCGTAATTAAATCCTATCCCAGCAGAGATGGCTTCCTTTTGTCCGATTTCCTTTATCAGCGACTGGTCCTGGAACGGACTGATTGAAAGGGTAGTTGCGAATAACTCGAATCCATTCTGCCGCGCATATTGGGCCGTTCTTTTAAGGCGTAACTCATAACATTGGGCGCATCGCTTTTTGTTATGGGACTGTGCGTGCGGTTCAACGGCTTTAATGAACTCATCCAGACCGTAAGCCCTTTCATAATAAATCGGTAAATTTTCCTGTCGGCTTAAAGATTCTACCGCCTCCAGGCGTTTAAGGAATTCTTGGTGAGGATGAATATTGGGGTTGTAAAAGTAGCCGGTTACTTCGAATCCGGAATCTTTGTATTTCTGGACAATCGGGCCGGCGCATACGCCGCAGCAGATATGGAGCAGCAATTTGCTCATAGCAATTGGTATTTTCTTCTGACCTCGGCCGCTTTACCGCAGCTCATTTTTCCTTCGTGACACTTATCAGCCACGCAGGCCGGTCCGGCCGTTTCAAACACATTCGAAGCGACCGCCTTAGCTTGTTTGAGCATGCCATCAGCCAGTTGATGTATTTCCCAGTGGGCTCGGTTGCAGCAACGCAGTAAACAGAAGTGGAGTAGTTCCCGGGCATTCATAGTGACGATGATTTTGGTCTCTGTGGCGTTAGGTAATACATAGCGGGCATCTTCCGCGGCGATGCCTTTACTGGTAAAAAGGTTGTAGATTTTCTGGATGCCGTTCATTGTCTGGATAAAAACCTTGTTCAACGCCGGATCAGACTTTATTTCCGGCGGAACAATATATTCGAAAGATTCAGCTTTGACATAGCGCTGGCTCTGCTGGCTGTAAGAAGCCAGTCTATGCCTGACTAACTGATGGGTCAGCGAGCGCGAAACGCCTTCAACGCCAAAGGTGAACGAGGCATGTTCCAGTGCCGAATGATGCCCCATTCGGACCAGCATTTGGACCAACTTGCCGGTCTGCGGTGCGGAAATATGGTCTTTTAGTTCTTTAATACCAACATTCGAATAACATAACCGTGCGGCCAGGGCTATAGCACGTTCCGGGTCTTTGGTATGTTGGAGCAGCGTTACGTTCATAGCGGTTACTTATCTGTTATTTCCAATTCGCCTTCATATTTAAGTTCTCCGAATAAATTACTCTTGGTAGTCATGCGGATAATAACCGTACCACGGAAATCGTACATCGGGCATTGGTATTTTTCCCACCAGGGAATGCTTTTTTGGACCAGACCGGACATATCCACCTGTATCCAGGCATCTACTAATGGATAGCCAATTTTGTTTAGTGGTTTAGGCTCCTTCTTTACAGCCTTATCGACTATTTCAATGGTTATTTTATTTATGGTAACATCGGCCATTGTTTCGGTTGGCTGACCATTGTCGTCTTTGACTATTTCATTGGTGACATACTCTTCATCCTTGCATCCTAATATTTTAGGCAGTTTAATCTTAACGAAAGGGCAGTCCAGCGGCTTATCCTCGCGCTTAGGTGCGACGTATGTGGCCGGAGGGATAATATTGACCAGAACGCCGCCTTTTTCACAAATTGGCTCAGGTACGAATTTAAAAGGCGCTCCCCAGACGAACAGCACCGGCTTGTTCTTTTCCTTGTCACTCTTGGGGTCTGATTCTTCCACCTTAACCTTGGAGCCGGAATTACCGATGACCTTGAATTTGCCCTTGCTGATTACCGCCGAATAAAGAGAATACTCGCCGACCGGCAGGACAAAATACTTAGCCTGGAGCGGAATATTAAAATAGACATTATCATCGCCGGCGATGACGGCGTTTTCTATTTTCTGATTGGGGAAATTGAATCCCTTAACCATATCTATCTTGCCTATTTGCCCCTGGTATTCCTTTAGCGACAGTTTGTTGCCGGTATAATGTGTTTTGCACTCATAGAACTTTCCCTTGATACTGATAAGCTTGGAAAGTAGTTCCACCTGTCGGCTGGCGCCAGAACCGATGATGATGGCATCCTCGCCTAAATCATCGTAATAGCCGTTGTTGTTATCATCAATCAGGATGAAATCACCCAGCGGCGTTTTCCCCTGCATAAAGCAGGCCCGCTGGAAAGCCCAGGTAGCTACTTCCTCTTTGACAATGCGCCTGACCGACTTCTGCCAGACCCGGAGCATGTAAGGAACGACCGGGGTGCCGTCGTCATAATCAACTTTGAATTCGACGAAGTTCTCTTTATCCTTAAGCTCCTTTTCCAGCTTGTTGTCTCCGTCCACATCGAGCGTAACTGATTTCGGTCCGGCGCTGCAACGGAACCCCTTTTTATCCTTGGCCTTAAGGTTAGGCAAGGGGATTTTATTATTGGTCATATCCACTAATTGTGGATTAATGGTGGTGATATCCTTTATTACTTTCCAGTCGGCTGAATAAGTCATCGGATACTCGACCCACGGTTTTTCCGGAGGAGCATCTTTAGGCTTGTCTTCCGCGCCGTAGATGAGCATTGCCAGACCGGTGATTATAACCGATGAAATAATTATTTTCTTAAGCATAGGTGACTCCTTATTATGATAGATATCGCTGTTATTATTGCATTTACAACCTCAGTGTCAATAAATATCATTCCGGATGATTCTCAAGATGTTATTGACAAAGATTAATAATCGGTATAATCAAAGTTTATGGTTTTGTCCACTAATCATCACCGCGTGCCATGGGAAGCAAAAGATGTTTTTCCCGAAAAGCCAGTCAATACGGGATACGGCTATATGATTGGTAATAAGACAGTGGCCTGCTCCCGCGAAGAACTTATAAAACACTGCGCTAACCGCGCCTCAGTCTGCCTGGTCTGGACGCCCGAAACCGAGCGATTGGTTCCGCCGGCTGATGTGCCTTTCCTGTTTAAAGCCATTAAGTCCGATATCCGCAAACGCCACTGGTTCATGCTGGTAATGGGCGCTATTTTCACCTTGGCCTGGGCCGTGCCTTACGCCATATTCGGCGATGTTGACCAATCGATGCCGCCGCTTTTCATCCTGTCAATGGTTTTTGTCGGACTGGTCTGGGTGGGGCAAACCGCTGTCAGCCTATACCGGGTCAGAAAGCTCAGTCCGGAAATAATGAATATCCAATCACGGGTATTTAGGTTCAATTCCTGGCTGCAGATACGCCGGGCCACATACACCTGGATAATTATCGGACTGCTCTTCGCGGTATTTGTCGTTCAGAACCTGGCCGGGTTGGACCAGTCGATAATGGACGGCGGTTTGAGAAAAGGCCCTGTTTTCGGAGGGGATTTCTGGCTGATGGCTACCGCGGCAATGCTTCATGCCCATCTGCTGCATTTCATCATGAATATCTCCGCCCTGATGATATTGGGAAAACTGGTGGAGGTGCTCTGCGATTATGCGTACCTGACCATTGTTTTCCTGGCTTCTACTGTTGCCGGGAGTCTTGCCAGCTTGATGACGCTCAATGAGTTCGGCGTCTCCGTCGGGTGTTCCGGCGGACTGATGGGACTCATCGGATTCCTGGCTGTGCTTGGCTTTAAACGCAAGGAAACGCTGCCCAGATTCTTTCTGCGCTCGATGGTGTTTACCATTGCTTTAGTAGCCGTCTATGGTATTATTGGATATCAGGTTATCGATAATGCCGGACATTTCGGAGGCCTCAGCACCGGCGCCATACTCGGCCTAGTTCTTATTAGGCCGGGTAAGACGCTGCCTCTTAAGCCGAATCTGGCTGTTCAGGCTTTGGGGATTATTTCCGCTATTTTAATTCTTGCAATATCCATAAAAACTGTTATGCTCATTTGGTAAGCTAAATTAAACCGGCACTTGCGCCGAGAGGAGATTTATGATTAAAAATATCTTGTTAGCCTTAAGTATTATTGCCAACATTGCGCTGATTATCATGCTGGTGCCGTCGTCTACTGATATTGCCAAGAAGGGTGACGCCAACGCCGAAAGAAATCTGGCCGAGTCAATTGATAGCTACAAGAAAGAGCTGGTCCAGCTCAAACTGGCTAAGGAAGACCTGTCCCGCCAGGTGGCCGTGCTTAAGTCAGAAGTAACCTTAAGAAATTCCAGCCGGGTGTCCGGAACGAGTACTTCAAACATTACGCTTATTTCTGGCCAATTGGTCGAGGGCGGTAGTTCGGCATCATCAGCGCCGGAATCAGTTACTAAGACCGCTGAACGTGCCATCAAGATGCAGGAACTGGGTAGGCTGCTGGCCAGGCTCAACACACTTACGCCTCAGCTCGGACGTGGACGCGGCTCTGACCCGGAACGGATGAAGCTGACCGGCGAGATGATGAAAATAATGGGCGAATTAGAAATAGAGGACTTTAATCGGCTGGTTTTCAGCGGTGATTTAGGCATAATGTCTAACCCGGATAATAGGAAGCTTTTTGTAAATGTAGCCATCGGGCTGTTCGAGCAAATGGGCAAGCCGATGACTCCTGAACAGGTGGCTCGCTACGAATCAACCTTGGACCAACTGGCCGGGTTGGATAAAAGCATTACCAATGACAGCCAGAACGCAACTGAACGAATGATTGCTCGCCTGCAGAATGCTAACGCTATCAACGCCATACTTACCGAGATGACCGGCATATTTACTCCTGACCAGGTGGCCGTGGTCCAGGGCAACAATATGGGCGGCGGCCGTAACGGGCCGGACCGGAGCATTTTCCCGTCCCAGATGGATATGCTAAAGCCCAGCGCCCAGAGTATGACCGTGTCTAACACCAAGGAGCGGACCAGCGCCGCAGACCAGATTACCAACCGTTGGGCTCGGGATGCAGCCAGCCGCGAAGCCATTAAGCCCCTGGCTAACCAGTATATCAGCGACTATGCCTTGCTTAAAAAGAGCCTGGAAAGCAGTTACGGCAAGGAGACCATGGACTATTACTTAGAGCGCAATCGTTCTACCGGCGCCGGCGGCGGCAGAGGTTCCCAGCAAACTTATAACCAGACCAAGGATAGTTATATCCAGTCCAATCCCGGCTACGAAGCGGCTAAAGTAGCCATGGACATCCAGTTCCTCCAACTCCAGAACAAATACCAGAAAGAGGCGGCCAAGGTTACGTCGGCTATAACCACAACTGCTCAACCGAGCGGCAGTGCCGTGCCTGCCAGCGCTCCGGGCGGACCGATGGGCGGACGGGGTGGCGGCCGGGCGGTGGTAATGCATTTCCCTAACCTAGATTAATTCTGTATTCGTTGCTGATGGTTGTACAGGCCGAAGATAGGATTAGTGGGTTGTCATTTTTTGGTAAAACGCCCGGGCAAATTCATAGAGCTCCTGATATTTGTCCGGCTTGATGCCTCCGGTGAAATAAACCGCCAGGAAATTTCCGCCTATTTCTATATGCGGTGGTTTTTGGTAGCTCGTTAGGAATTGCATTATTTCCGAGCTGACAAAAACGCGGGCAAATTCCTCGTCAGCTGATTTTACCCAGAAGCGTTTGCTGAATTCCGGATATTGGTTGAAATCAAGGTCATTAAACCCGACCAAGCTGGCCAGCTTATCAAATAATCCCTCAGACCTGATATGTATGTACTTGAAACTTTGAGGCAGTGTTAGAATGCAGATCGAGAAATGATGCGTTGATTGGTTCTTACCGCTGCCGGTGGTGTACTGGTAATCAAAAAGTTCGGTATAGAGCCCATCCTTTTGCCCGCCGATAATGTTAGCCGCCTTTTGCGAATGGCCTTTCTGGAAGATGCTGATAGGCGCATACTTGAGGTGATGGTCGGCGGACTTCTCGCTCAGGTAAGGCAGGTTCAACTTTAAGGATAATGCAGTCATCTCGTTGCGGCGCTTTAGTCCCAGATAATAACCGTAAAGTATCAGCAGTCCGATTATCCCGACAATTACTCCGATAATAATAAAAGTTTCCATATATGTTATCTCCGTGGCGGCAGTCTATAAAAAGCGAATAATTATATCAAGCAAATAACTAAATCAGGGCTAATCTGCAAAAGATTGACTTGCATCATTTTGATGTTATTCTGATTTACTATGTCAGGCGAAACAGTAAGAATGAGGCAATTTGCCAGCGAGGAAGAATTCCGCGCCTGGTGGGAAAGTCCTGAGATATCACGGGTTCGTAGAGATGACCCCGGTCAGCTTGACTTTCTTAAAACACATCCTTTTGTAAAATCCTGGCTGGATAAGCTGAATAGCCGGGAATTAAAGACCTTTGGCAAATACCAGCTGGAAAAGAAGCTTGGGCAGGGCGGCATGGGCGCGGTTTACCTGGCTTACGACGCCACTCTTAACCGCCGGGTGGCACTTAAGACTCTTATCCTGGATGACCCGGAATCAGTCGAGCGCTTCCTGCGTGAGGCTCGGGCCACGGCCAAGCTCAAGCACCCCAATATTATTAACGTACACGAAGTCGGCACCGAAGGCGGCACCCATTACCTGACTATGGACTATGTCCAGGGCAAGTCAATGGGAGAGTTGATACATGAACGCGAGCCATCCCTGACGCACAAGCGGGTAAGCGAGATAATCCACGACATCGGCCGGGCCCTGGAATACGCCCACGGGCAGGGCATAATCCACCGAGACATCAAACCGTCCAACATACTGATTGACCCTTCGGGTAAGGCATTCCTGACCGACTTTGGGCTGGCCAAGGAGCTGACCGCCACCGAGCGTTCGTTGACCGTGACCGGGACGGTGCTGGGCACGCCCGAGTATATGTCGCCGGAACAGGCCAGCGGCAAGAAAAAGGAAATCGGCACCAATTCCGACATTTTCTCATTGGGCGCGACATTCTACCACGGGCTGACCGGCCAGACGCCGTTTCCGGGCGAGGATGTCTACCAACTTATCAGCGATATAATAAATAAAGACCCGCTTCCGCCCCGAAAGGTAATCGGTAACATCCACAAAGACCTGGAAACCATCTGCATGAAGTGTCTGGAAAAAGAGCCCCAGAGGCGGTATAAAACCGCCGGTGAACTGGCCGATGATATCAAGCGTTATCTGGACGGCGAGGAGATTCTGGCCAAGCCGTCCGGACCGATGAGCCGTGCTTGGAAGCGGGTGCGTAAAAATCGTGTTGCCAGTCTGTCGCTACTGGGAATATTTGCGTTGGGTATAGGTATATCTGTTTGGCAGATAGTCAACCGCTTGGAGCAAGCCAATCTGATTAAGTTCTACCGTCAGGAAGCGCTGGACAGTTTCCAAGGAAACCGCTATGAAGATGCCCTGGCCGCCTGTCAAAGCGTTTTGATGCTTGTTTCGGAAGATGATGAAATAAGCCAGCTCCAGAAAAAGTGTAAAGCCATACTCCAGGAACAGAAACAGCTTACAGCCGAGCAGATAATCCAGGCCCAGCAGGCGGACGAACTCCGGGCCAAGGCTAATGCCGTGCTTGAACGCGAGTCGTTTGTCAAGACGCCCGAAGAAAAAATAGCCATCGCCCAGGACGCCCTGAAAATAGACCCGTTATTCGGTAAGGCCTATCAAGTTATTGGATATGTTTACAAAGGGAAAAAGGATTATGACAGGGCCTACGATTATTTCAGCAAAGCCATTGAAGCCACGCCGAGCCTGGTTTACGCCTACTACGAACGGGGATGGATAACCAATTATATCCGTTCCAAACCGGATGAGTCCATAGCCGATTTTAATAAGGTCTTGGAACTTGACCCCAACAGCTACATCGGATGGCTGGTCAAGGGCAATATCGAAAACAGCAAGAAAAACTACGACCAGGCGCTGGCCAGCTATAGCCGGGCTATCGAGCTTTATCCTCAATGCGACCTGGCTTATTACCAGCGCGGATACATATACCTGCGCCAAGGCGATATGGCACGGATGATTGCCGACCACGACCGGGCATTTCGGCTTAACCCCGAATATCTCAAACTGACCATGACCGATCTGCTGGGCCAAGAGGCAATAGAATATTACGAAGCGCTTATAAAACTGAATCCGAATTTGGGCGGCTTATATAATAATCTCGGCACGCTTTATTTCCTGACCGGTCAGGACATAAAAGCTCTTGATGCCTACGACAGGGCTGTCAAGCTGGGCTATAGCGATTTTAACCTTTTTGCTAATGCCGGACAGATGCATCTCACTCGCGGATTAGAGGCGGCAAATGAAAACGATAAGAAGTTAGCCAAGCGGATGTTTCGTACCTCAGCTGAACTCTATCTCAAATCCATTAGCGTAAATTCCAATAATCGAAAAACCTTTCGTGATTTGGCCAGGACTATTTTTACCTGGGTCAAGGTGTTTGATGATAAAACTGAGATGGCGGATATTTGCCAATTGGCGTTGGACGCCTGCAACCAGGTATTAAAAGGGGGTACTATTGATGCAGAGATATACATCATGCGCGGAAAAATCTGGGGAATACTCAAGAATCATGACCGTGCGATTGAAGACTTCACCAGGGTAATAGATATGAACGATAAGGGCGGTAATGCCGTTATGGCCTACAACGAGCGGGGCATAGCTTACTCCGAGAAAAAAGATTTCACCAAGGCCGTGTTTGATTTCAGCCGCGCTATCACCCTCAGCCCGGATAACCCGGGCGGTTATTTGAACCGAGCCAGTATTTACGAGAAACTTAATCAGATGGACCAGGCTATTGATGACTACACCCAGGTGATTAAACTGGCTCCGGAGACTCATATTTACAACTCCCGCGGCGTCTGCTACGGTAAAAAAAGGATGTATGCCCAGGCAATCGCCGATTTTACCGAGTCTATCCGACTTGACCAAAGTTTTGGTACTTTCATCAACCGGGCTTATGTCTATATCGAAATCAATGATTACGACAAGGCTATCGCCGATTGTAATTATGTACTTGAACAGGATAAGGAAAATATTAGCGGTTATCTGGCCCGTGCCGATGCATACTCCGCTAAGCGCCAATACGACAAGGCCTTGCCGGATGTTGACTGGGTAATAAATAAATTTGGCGGAGAGTGGCGCGGCGCCAATCTCTATAGGTCTCGTGGCACTATCCATTTTGAATTGGGCAATTGGGACAATGCCATTATTGATTTGACCAATGGCATTAAAATGGACTCTAAAGATTCACGGCAGTATTTTATCCGCTCCGCCGCCTATGCCAAAAAGGCCTATGTTGAGAAGGGTGCCGGACGGATAGAGGATTTTCGCAGCCTACTCAAGAACGCTATCTCCGATGTTGAGACAGGCGCCAAGATTGAACCGGACAGTCCTTTCGCGATTTTTCCCAAGTCGAACCTGGAAGGCTGGAAAAAGGCCCTGAGTGAAAGTAAATAACCTATGTTGAATATCTACAACCTGTCTTCGCCGCCGCGCAATGTGCCTTTGTTGGTAAAGTCGAATCTTCTGTTCGGCGGTATGCTTAACCAGCTGGGCTGGTTCTTTTTCGGATTCGGGCTGATATTTGCTTGGGTATTTGCCTTGAATGCCGATGTCCTTTCATGGTATTATTTCTCGTTGAAGACGGAATCAGTCTCGGGCCAGGTTTCCTCCAGCCAGCGCACCAGCTTTTCCGTAGGCGGTGGCAAGCACTCGGACGGCACCCCGGTTTATGCCAATCATTATACCTACCAAACCGATGGCCACGTGACATATAAGGGTATATCTTATGCGACCGGAAAACAACTCCAGGCCGGGACTGATGTTCAGGTGGAATACGTCAAAGCGCATCCCAATATTTCCCGTATTAAAGGCATGAGAATGAGTGCGTTTGGCCCTTGGGTATTATTCGTATTAATATTCCCCGCAATTGGCTTTATTTTCATAGTGATTGGAGTTAAAAGCGGCCTTAAAGCTATACGGCTCCTGAGATACGGCAAGGTCGGCCTGGGCACGCTCAAATCCAAGCTGCCGACCAATACCAGAATTAATAACCAAATAGTTTACAAACTGGCTTTTGAGTTTACGGCCGGAAATGGTTCTAAATATGAGGCCGTGGCCAAGACGCACAAACCCGAAGTTCTTGAAGACAACGCTCAGGAACAATTGCTCTATGAAGAGACTAACCCAGCCTATGCGGTGATGCTGGACAGCTTGCCGGGCGGCCCGCGGATAGATGAACAGGGGCTTATTCAGGTGCGCAGTTACCTGAGCGGGCTGCCGGTGATGATTGTGCCGTTCCTGACCATCGTTGGGCACGGCATTTATCTATTTATAAGGCTTGGTACTCTTTAAAATAAGCCGCGGATTACACGGATTAAACTTTGTGTCTTTGCGGCGAAAGGAATAGTGTTATGGAGCATAGATTTTTTAGAGTAGAGGATTTGAAAGCCCGGCAACTTCTGCCCGGAATCGACCTGCGCGTCGCGGCCGGCGAGCAGACGATGATGACCTTCTTCGACTTTAAGCCAGATGCCGTCATTCCCAACCATAAGCATCCGCACGAGCAGATTACCTATATGCTTCAGGGCGAGATGGAGATGATAGTGGCCGGCCAGACCAAAGTATTGAAAGCCGGCGACGGCGTGGTCATACCCGGCAACATCGAGCACAGCGCCCGGATTACCAAAGGCCCGGCCAAGGCCCTGGACGGCTGGTATCCCAAAAGGGAAGATTACCTGCAGTAATTGCAAGCTACAGAGACAGGAAACAAGGCGCGTGATATTTTATCCGGTAGGGCGGTGGATTCGGATTACGATGGCTTTTCTCCGATATGCTGTTTTATTTCTCTAAGCAGGTTTTCTATGTTGAAAGGTTTCTGGATGAACCCCAGTGCTCCGGCATCTATCATTCCCTGGGCCTGTCCACTAATGCTGTAGCCGGAAGCAATCAGAACCTTAACCGCCGGATTGATCTCCTTTAACTTGGCATAGGTCTCTTTGCCGTCCCAGATGGGCATTATCAGGTCAAGTATGACCAGGTTGATCCGGTCTTTTTCCTTTTGGTAGACAGACACGGCTTCAGGTCCGCTTTTGGCGGTCAATACCTCATAGCCGTGTTTACCAAGGATTAGCCGGGCGATTTCCAGGATGCCGCTTTCGTCATCCACCACAAGGATAACGCCTGACTTGGAAACCGATTCCTGCGGTAAAACTATTTTGTGGCTGCTCGGCTTGGAAGAGGCTTCTTTCCCCGATGCGGGTAGGTATACCTTGAAGCAGGAACCCTTGCCGTATTCGCTGTAAACATTAATAAAGCCGTTATGGTTTTTGACTATGCCGTAAACCATAGCCAAGCCTAACCCGCTGCCCTCGCCGGCCTTTTTGGTCGTAAAGAACGGTTCAAAAATATGCTTGATGGTTTCTTTGTCCATTCCCATACCGGTATCGGAAATAGAGATTACTACAAATTTACCCGGTTTGGCGTCAGTATGGATCCGAACATATTCTTCATCAATGGTTGCATTCAGGGTTTCGATAATAATTTTACCTTTATTAGTAATTGCCTGCGTCGCATTGATGCAAATATTCAGGATTACCTGGTGAATCTGGGATTTGTCGGCTTCCACGCTCTGGAGGTCCGGCGCAAGGTGTTGCTCGATAGTTATTGTCTTTTCTATGGTCTGGGAAAGCATTCCGACTGTTTCTTCGACTATCTGATTGCAGTTAACCGGCACGGGCAGGTATTTCCCGCGCCGGGCGAAACCGAGCAGTTTTTGGCTCAGGTCGGTGCCCCGGTCCACAGCCCGCTTAATGTTATCGAACATTTTGTGGGTTTGTTCGTCGGTCGGGTCGACCTCTGATTTCAACAGGTAGACATTGCCGCTGATGATCATCATGAGGTTATTGAAATCGTGCGCCACGCCGCCGGCTAATTGTCCCATCGTGCTGAGTTTCTCGGATTGCATCAATTGCTCGCGGGTATGGCCTAATTCTTCCTCGCTCTTTATTCTTTCAGTCACATCACGCGCCACATGAATTATCTGGCTAATGCCGCCTTTCGAATCGTGTACCGGAAAAGCCGTGACCTCCGCGTAAAACTTATTGCCTTCTTTATCGTAATGGGTATGGATGGCCTTAACAGGCTTGCCGGTTTTGAACATTTCCGCTATCGGGCAGGTATCATGTGGCGGCTGGCAGGGCTGGTCCAGGTGGTGGGTCACCCGATAGCAGAAGTCACCGATGAGTTCTTCCTCGGAAAGATGCGTTGAATTCCTCAGGGTTTTATTTGTCCAAAGTACCCTCAAGTCCGGGGTAAGGAGCATAATGCTTTCGGAAATACCCTCGTTTACCCGTTCCTGCGTTTCCAGGGTATGCTGGATTTTATCCGTTATTTCCCAGTTAAAGATGGCGAGAATCCGCATCATTGCCCAGGCGATAGCCACAGCGCATCCGGCCCGGAAAACCTGGACTGGGATGCCCGTCAGCAGGATGAACGAATCCGTATTAATCCAATTAGCCGGGAAGAAATCGCCTTTGGGAACAATCAGACCGCCGATAAGCCCGTAAATCAAAAGGGCAGTTCCGGCGACAATAAAATTAGTCCTCATTTTCAGCGAGTTTAAGACGTGATGCTCATGACGATAATATGTCCAGAACCCGATTGCGATAAGAATCCCCGAGGGAAATGCAAGCAGATAGCGTGTCAGTGCGGAGCCCATCTGCCAGAAGTTGGTTACCGTCAAGCCGCCAATCAGGATTGCCATCACCAGGGCGAGCGTCAGCCACCAGCCCAAATAAGATGCAATTCTGGATTGCCAGTTATTCGGGGATTGAGTTGGAATTCTGAAGATGCGGCGGGCAAACTCAAACAGGAAAACATAAGAAATAACCAGGCAGAACCAGCGGATTAAATCGATAGTGCCGTTTTGCCCTTTAATTATGACCCACATATCCAGCCACTCATTGATGCCGTGCATCAGTCCGAATGCGCCGAGCAGCCAGAGAATTGGACCGAGTTTAAAGATGCTTTGTTTGCAGGGCTGGACAAAGATGGCGGTACCCATCACCACAAACGCCAGGCCGTAAATGAAAAACACTATGTCCAGGTTGTTCGAAAGGAACATGAGAATTAATTCCCTGCGGGCTCTATGCTATAATTTTACGATACACTTACTATAAAGAAAACCCTGTTTTAATCAAGAGAAACATACAACTTCCTATCGAAATGATTATCGGCAGGGGAGCGGCCATCGTCATCGCCGCTATTATTAGCCCCATCATAATTATAGACAAATCAAAATATATCCGGCACAATAATATCGCTGGATAGCCCGTTATATAATAGGGAATAATAGGAGGTAACTATGAAATATCTGACAGCAATAAGCGTTTTAGCAGTGCTGGTTATTTTGGCGGCCGGACAAGCTTTTTCAGAGGACGCCTGGCCCCAGCCGGGCAAGCCGCCCATCCAGATAAACCCGCCGCCTCCGCCTCCACTTCCGCCCATTCCGATTACTCCGCCTAAGCCAATACCGCCAGTCCCAAACCCCCAGGAACCGCAACCGGGGACGCCGGCATTGCAACAGGAAAAGCCGCTCACCTGGCAGGCGACCACATTAGTCGGCGCTCTCAGCGCCGCCAAGGCGCAAAAGAAGGTCTCTTATATATACTTCTATTTTAAGGACAAGGAAGACTTTCCTAAAAACTACGACGAAGCCTTGCTGGGTTATTCGGACAAGCGGGCCGTATTTGCCAGGATACTCGTCAAGACCGATAATAAGGGCAAGATTGTGGATGATGACTTGAGTAGTTTCTTTACCAAGCACAAACTGGCTAAAAGCGCCAATGCCGTCCTGCTTGATCAGTACGGAAATCTCTTAAGCACGGTCGCCACAACCGCGCCCAACAAGATAACCGCGGCCATAGACAGCGCCGACAAGAAGGTGGCCGGCATCGGGACCGATTTCAAGCAACGCGATGAAAAGGCCGCCAAACTGGAAAAGGAGTTGGAGAAAGACCGTGTGAAAAAGACGCCCGAATATATTAAAGCTTTGGTTCAGATAGCCGAAGACAAATACCAGGGGTATCCGTCCGTGGAAAAGGCAAAAGGCAAACTCAAAGAGCTGGACCAGTCCGCCCTTAACGAGTACAAGAATATCATCAAGGCGTACAGCGAAACCGCCGAAGACGAGCGCGAACCGGAAAAGGTTACAGGGCAGTTGGACAGCCTGGCAAAGACATACAAAGGCCTGCCAGCCGAAAAGACGGTCCAGGAAGGCATCAAAACAATCAAGAAGGGCGAACTGCCGGCCATAACAGAGGAAAAACCGGTAGAGGAGGCCAAGAAACCAGCGGACGGAGAGAACGCAGCTTCCAGCGCAGAAAAACCGGCTGATAAGTCATTGTCGGACCAGCCGGCCGATAAAAAATAATATCGGCAGAACTTATTCCTTGATAGTAGCGTCAGGTTCCGAAACCACTTCTAGCACTATTCTTGACATTGATTCCATTCCGGCTATAATCAGGCCAACTTATCTCTCCAAAAAGAAAAACTGTCTGAAGTAGTTGTTATATACTTGACACTATGTGTTAAAAATAATAGATTAGTACAATGAGACAATTCATTACGAACAACGTAATCATTTCTTTGTTCGGTTTGCTTGCTGTCGTAACAGTAGCATTACTCCCCTTGTTTTTAGAGGCAGATGAGGATATCGCTAAAACGTTTATTACCAAGGGCGATGACTGCCTGAAAAAAGACGAGATTGGCCGCGCTTTGGAATTCTACCAGAAAGCCCTCAAAGAGAGCCCGGATTTACCGGAAGTTCATTTCAAGCTGGGTGAGGTTTTTCTCAAGCAAAACGAGAAGATTAAAGGCCGTATTTCATTTAAGAAATGCATTACGCTGATTGATAAAATAAGCAAGCCATCTTCAGGGCTGAAAGACTTGAGGAAAAAAGCCGAGGCTAATCTGGGTTCATTGGAGGCTTCACGCCGAGACGGGAAAATAGTGGAGCAGGAATACATCAAGGAATTATTGGTATTTGCCAAGCGCATAAAAGGCAAAGATAATTCCTTCGCCGAGAATGCTGCGGAACGCATATTAGAGCTTGACGCAAATAATGCCGAGGCGAAAAAACTGCTTGACGACATAAAAAAGGCGACATTAGTTCCGCGATGGCGGTCTCTCTTTAACGGGCAAACTATTGATGACTGGGAACCTCAAGATCCATCACTCTGGAAAATAGAAAAAGAAAACGAACTGGTTTGCGATATCAATGCCGGGGTAACGTTAAATATCCGACAGAAAGTTTATCTGGCGGGTAATTTCAGGGTCGCGATGTCATTTAAAATTGAAACCGCATATAACAGCTCCGCGGGCGGGGTTGGTATCGTAATCGGGTACCAAAGATTAAAGGACGAAAAAATAATACACATCGGCAATGATGGTCGCCTGGGCCTGGCGCAAAGTGTTCAGTATGACGCCCGTGAAAAACAAGAAAAAGCTAAAATGCTGCAAACCGAATCGCTGCCTGTCGGCTTCCAGAAAAACGACTGGAATAAACTAGAGCTGGAAGTTACCGATAGCCGGATAAGAATTTATATCAATAATAAACTATCATTGGAATATACGTCGCCGGATAAAGAATATTTTAACGGCGAAATCGGTCTGTGGGTACAGGAAAGTCGAGTCAGCCTGACTGACTTGCAATACCAAAAATGAGAAGATTTTCCGCTAAATGCATAATTATCATCGGCCTATTAGCCGTTGCGGCGATCATCGGGGCTGACGACGAGTCGGCAAAAGTCTACCTGAAAAAGAGCCGGGAGCTGGCGCAGAAAAAGGATTACGCCGGGGCATTAACTAATTTGAGGAAAGCAATAGACGAGTCCACGGAAATGCCCGACGCTTATTTCGAACGGGGCTTATTATTTTATGACGTGAAAGAATTGGGCGAGGCGGCCAAAGATTTCAATAAAGCTGCCGATTTGTTGCGTTCAAAGACGGAACTAACCGCTCCGCAGAAGGAAATGCAGCGAAAAATAAATATTTGCTTGCAGGAATGCAATAAAATAGCCACGGAATTTTCCGACATAAACAAGAAATACATCTCCCGTTTTGTATCCTTGGCAGAAAAATATCAGGATAGCGGCGATGAATACCTTGTTTCAATGCTGACCTGGTTATCAACAAAAGTCCCTGGAGATCGGGAGGTCAAAGATAAACTGGGTAAAATTAAAGATATCATACTTACTCAGACTAAAAGCTGTATGTTGCCTCTTTTCAATGGTTCTGATTTGAACGGATGGGAAATCCCTCCGCCGTACTGGTCGGTAAAAGAAGGCGAAATCGTCGGGGATGTAATGAGAGGCAGTTGTCCGTTCAAATCCGGCGTTATCTTGAGTGATAATTATATGCTTTCAGTAAATTGTTCCATAAAAGAAGCCGAAGCGATGAATGCGGCCGGGCTGGCTATTGCTTCAAGAGAAGACGGACTTTATTTCTTCGGTATCTATGAGAAAAGTATTTACCTGATAAGGTTTAGTGCGATTATGCAAGGCGGACAAAAAAGCATGTCGGGTAAATGCCTGGCAAAGAGGGCTTTGCCGGAGAGTTTAGATTATAATGGATGGGCGGAAATTACAGCTAAAGTGAAGAATAACGAGTTTATAGGTTATTTGAATAATGAGGTGCAATTCAATATTAAAGTACCGGAGGAAAAAGCCGGATTCAAGGGGGCTCCCGGATTGTTCATCCAGAATTGCAAAGCACATTTCAAAGAAGTGTTGCACCTGTCCGAATAGCATCGGGCAGAGGAAATAATTGACATCTTTATCTAATATCATAAAGTAGGGCATTATGGCTGTGCGCAAATGTACATCTTTGGCCAAGATTCTTTTATGCCTATTCTTTGCGGTAGCCATCGTTGCTTTTGCCGACGATGATATTGCCCGGGCATTTTTAGGGAAAGGCGATGAAGCCGCTAAAAAAGGCGATGCCAAAAGGGCTTTGGAATTCTACCAAAAAGCCGTTACCGAATCAGCTAATCTGCCGGACGCGCATTTCAAGATAGGCGAAATATCCGTCAAAACAGGGGAAAGACTTAAGGGGCGTCTGGCTCTCAAAAAGTGCATTGCCTTAATCGACCAGACTGGGCAGTTATCCGCATCCCTGAAGGAAATAAGAAAGAAGGCGGAGGATCTTTTGGCCGGTCTTGAAATATCTCAGAAAGAGGGGAAAATAATCGAGCAAGAATATGTCAAAGAGCTTTTGGCATTCGCGAAAAAAGTAAGGGTCAAGGATAATTTCCTTGCCGAGGAAGCTCTTAAGGCGGTATTGATAATCGATCCTCAGAATACCGAGGCGCTAAAGATTCAGGCGGAAATAAAGGCGAACACTTTCGTGCCGCGCTGGGCTGTCATTTTCAACGGTAAGGATTTAGGCGATTGGAAGCCCCAGAGTCCGGATGACTGGAAGATTGGGGCTGATGGAGAGCTTGCCTGTGATACCAGAACCGCTATCGTAAATACAAGAAATGACGTGTTCCTGGAAAATAACTTTATTGTCTCGGCCGAATTTAAGGTGTCGACAACGCACGATTCCAAGAACGGAATCGGCATCGTCATCGGCCTTCAAAAAGGCGGGTCTGCCGGCGTAAAAGCCGTAAGCATCTTTGACCAGCGCTATATAGGGGTTGTGGATGCCCTTATCACCACGCAGGATCAGGGATTGAAATGGGAAACGCTTCCTGCGGAGACGTACAAGCCAAATGAGTGGAATTTGATGCAGATAGAGGTGTCTGGAGAAACAGTAAAGGTGTTGCTAAACGAGAAACCCGCATTAGAATATAAAGGGCCGGTAAGGAATATGTTTAATGGAGGAGTTGGGTTATGGGTGCAAAAATGCCGCGTGTCATTCAGAAACATCAAGTACCAAAAGTAGCGCGAAAAATCGTAAGCGCCTCTTGTGCAGTATTTATGCTGGTGGTGCTAAGCGCGTTGCTTTGGGGTGATGAGGAATCGGCACGCGTTTATATCAAAAAGGCTAAGGAACAAGTCCAGAAAAAGGCCTATGAAGCGGCGCTGGGCAACCTCCAAAAAGCCATGACGGAAGCTCCCAAGATGCCGGATGTTTATTTCGAACGTGGACTGGTATATCTGGAGGCACGGGAAATGTCTGAGGCTATGAGAGATTTTGATAAGGCTATGTCTCTTTTGAAAGACCGTTCTGAACTTACCGCCAAGGAAAAGGAGTTTCAGCGTAAAATCGGCACGTACCAGGCGGAATACGGCAAGTTTACTGACGAGTTGGCTGGCATCCACCAGAAATATTCCACGAAATTTCTTGAGCTTGCAAAGAAATACCAGGATAACGGCGATGAGTACCTGACAGGGTTGTTTGGGCGGCTGGGAAAGATTTCTCCTGGCAATGATGAGATAAAACAACGGGCGGGCGATCTGAACGATGTGGTTGCCGAACAGAAAAAAACACTGATGACATCCCTTTTTAATGGCGAGAATCTGGATGGATGGTGCACATCTGCCCCCTGTTGGACAGTAGGGGATGGCGCTATTATCGGCGATCTATCAAAAGGGTGCAGTACTCTTAAGCATTCCTGCTCGACACAGGGCAATTACATGCTTTCGGCATCCATAAAAATAGAAGACCCCAAGAAAACCGAGTACATGTCCGGATTGGCAGTGGGGTGTTTGGATAGCACTGAGCGGTTTTTCGGTTTTGGGTTTCTTCAGGATGAACTAGTCTTTTTGAAGTACAATCCACAGACAGTTGATGGTAACGAAGGCTGGAAGGCTGAGATTCTGGAGAAAAAGCCGCCTTTAACGCCGGTAGATACGGCTCAGTGGAATGAAATTTCCATCAAAGTGGATGACGACCGCATTCGATGTTATTTAAATAAGGAATTATGTTTTGATATGAAGATTGACGGGGAAAAAGGACGGAAATTCAAGGGTTCCCCCGGAATCATTATCGATGAAGGGAAAGCTTTCTTTAAAGATATTCTATTCTATGCTGAGTAGAAATACAACTCATTCCCCGGTACTACGAAATACTATTCGATAGGGGCTAAGGTATTCTTGACATCCATTCCATTCCGGCTATAATCAGGTCATTGAAGTTAGCCTAAAAAGGAGGCCTGATTATGCGGCAGTTTAAACTCTATATCATCTCATCCGTTATAATTCTGTTCGCCCTTGTTGGATACGTCCGGGCTGAAGTCACACCGCCCAGGGAAAGCAAAACATCCGCCCTCAATATGGAATTCATTACTAATCTTATGCGTTTCGCCGATCATTGTATCGAAGACGAGGATTACTGGCTGGCCGAGGAGGTTTACTCACTGGTCGTATTGGTTGCCGAAAACAAAGACGAAATCTCCAAAACGGTGGAAAAATTAAGGAGGAATATAGAAGCCGAGGATAAAATCATCGAGGATAATTATCGCCAGGAAAGTCATCAGCAATCCGAAGGTTTTTATAAGTCCGGTTTGGAGCTTGCCAAGGCATCCAAGTATAGCGAAGCCGTAACTGCTTTCGAGCAGGCATTGGCATTCCGCCGGGAATTCCCCGAAGCCGGCTTTAAGCTGGGCGAGTGCTATGAGAAGCTGGAAGAAAATAGGAAGTCTATCGCCTATTACCGTTTGTGTGCCAAGTATCTCCAGCAGCAGTCGCCCCGCTCCAAAGAACAGGACGAATTATTGGTACAGGTTGGTAAATGCCTGAATAGGTTGGATGATAACTGGAAGCTATTTTCCCAAATAAAGAGCGAACACATAAAAAAACTGCTCTCCTCGGCCGATGAATATATGAAAAAGAAATATGAGTCGTCGGTTTCCCAGCTCCTTCAGCGGTCTGTCAAGATTGACCCGGCTAATATAAAAACCAATGAGTTCATACTCCAAATATCAGTTCCGCCCTTGACCAGTACCGAAGCGTCCGGATATTGGTTGAATTTGTTTAACGGCCGGGATTTGACCGGATGGGGGGCGAATGCTTACTGGCGGGTCGAAAAAGGAAGGCTCATAGCCGAACCTCCGGAAAAGAAAACGGCCGATATGTTGTGGCAAGGCAGGGTCCCCCGGAACTTTTCACTTTACATCACCTGTTATATCGAGCCGTCTAAGTATAAAAGAGAACAGTTAATCGGTTTTTATACCGGCGTTTTTAAAGTTGGGAAATTGACTTTTAAGGATATTATTTATCCACCGGCCGGCCGGTTAGTGCCCGGACATAACCACGTGGAGTATATTATGAAAAACGGCACGTCGAAATTCGTGATTAACGGCAAAGTGACCGAAGTAGGTGGAACAACCATCAATGGTTCAACGATGACCGAAACGCTTTTAGGCCTGGGCGTCCAAAGCGGCTGTATCTATTTCGAACGGATTATCCTGGCGGAGTTTGACTGAGCCATTTCCCAGCTAGAAATTCTCCTATAAACTTGACAACCCCGCGGAAATGGTATATTAGAGGTTTATTAATTATTAATTGAAGTTGTGGCATTACTCAGCAAAAACTCCGGCTTGGAAACCGTTTGAATACAGTGAAAGAAAATATGGTGTGTGTCACCAGGCAATAAAGAAAGCGTCCTTAGGGAAAAATCAATCAGCCAATCAGGAGAGTAAATGAGAATTTATGCCACAAGAACAAAAAACACAAAAACTATTTGAAATCCATAAATCAATTTTTGAATCTGCAATTAGGAATTCACCTGGTAGAATTAGAATGCCACTTTTTTCTTTTCAAGCTCCAGGGCACATTGGCGTTGATTATCTTGATGTTCCTAACCTCAACATTGCATCTGAACTGCTTTCAAAGGAAATCAAAGATAAATTGCGAGGAGTATTTTCTTCCGGAAATACGAGTAAAAATTATTCCTTTGAAAGTGAAGGTTTGAAGGCTGGATTACTTGATTGTTTTATAAGTGGATTCAGGCAGAGCTATCTTCTATCGGTTGTGACAAACCCACTAAACCGTTACGCTGCATTTTTAGATTTAGCAGGAAAACATTCAGAGGAAATTAATGAGTGGCTTAATACAGGCACAAAATCAAAATCTATTCAGGTAATTATCCAGCCGAAAATTGAGATGGGCCAGTATGTATCTTTAATGGATTGGAAATATAAGCCAATGAGTTTGCCTGAGTTATGTCTAGAAGCATATCAAGGGTCCCAGTCTGGGCAAGAGGCTGCTGAAAGGGTGTTTAGTAGTAGTTTCTTCAGTCGTGATATGAGCACAATGCCTTCCACGAAAGATGAAATTCTTGCAGAGATTGATATCTTGACTTTGGCGTTATGGCTTTCACTCGGGAATAGCTACAGACCTCAAGATATTCGATTTGAAAGGAATCCCTGGAGATTTTCACCAGATGAGGATTTACTCTTGGGGCCCAAATTCCAACCACTCTGGGATAATTCTAGAGAGAGTTTCTCATTGCAAATGTTTGTGCGATTCAATGATCACAAGTTGAAGGCTTTTGAATCAATAAATGATGTTGCTTATAAAAGAATTACTAACTGGATTTCTATTTTGTCAGATAACCGTAAATCTATTTATAGCTTTAATATGATCAGTGACGGGGTAAGAGATGTTGCTAAAAGTATAATCGAACAGTCCTTTCGTAAAGACAGGATCGCCAGAGATGGGATATTTAAAATGATTTCCGGATTAGAAGGACTAAACTCTGAATGTAAACCGACTGTTCAACGTCAGCGCATTTGAGACAAAGGAATGAAGGGGAATAAGTTGCAGATATCAAGGAGTTTTGGGGGGAGAAAACTCCTTGAAAAATCGACTCGACTCCGATAATATCTTTTACGGAAGG